>JASLVU010000034.1 GCA_030741225.1 Candidatus Poseidoniaceae archaeon
CAATGCTCTACGAACGTGCTGGAATTGTTAAAGGAAAGAAGGGTTCAATCACTCAATTCCCAATTCTAACTATGCCTGGTGACGATATCACTCACCCAATTCCGGATTTGTCTGGGTATATTACCGAAGGACAGATTGTTATTTCGCGTGAATTGCACCAGCAAGGTATCTATCCGCCGATCAATGTTCTACCGTCCTTGTCTCGTTTGATGGGTTCATGTATCGGTGCTGAAACCACCCGTGAAGACCACAAGGCGGTTTCAGACCAAATGTATGCAGGATACGCTCAGGGCCGTGAACTTCGTGGATTGGTTGCTATTGTCGGTGAAGATGCACTTAACGAGCGTGACAAGCAACTGCTCGATTTCTCCGGTGTTTTCGAAGACAAGTTCCTTCGCCAAACCCGTGATGAAGACCGTTCTATCGAAGAGACTCTCGATTTGTGTTGGACTCTCATGTCCTCAATCGATACCAAGTATCTCGTGCGACTTGATCAGAAGTGGATCGACAAGTACCACCCTGACAACAAGGATTGAAATCCATTTTTCGATGAACAAGGAGGTGAGAAAACATGGCACTCGACATCAAACCAACCCGAAGTGAGTTGATTAAACTCAAGGGGCGTATCAAGCAAACCAAAAACGGTTACAAATTGCTGAAAATGAAGAGAGACGGTTTATTTCACGAATTCCGTTCTCTGCTTTCGGATATGATTGCTGCGAAGCGCGACCTCACTGCAACCTATCGCATGGCTAAGCAAAGAATCGACC
Source organism: Candidatus Poseidoniaceae archaeon (assembly GCA_030741225.1). Lineage (GTDB taxonomy): Archaea > Thermoplasmatota > Poseidoniia > Poseidoniales > Poseidoniaceae > MGIIa-L1. Next base: position 771 of record JASLVU010000034.1, read on the forward strand.
TTGCCAATGCAATTGAAGGTGGACTCGCTGTCCGAGCAGCTGCGATTGCAAACACTGGCCATCCTGAGGTCGAGGTCGAACGGCGAAACATCATGGGTGTTGTTGTTCCGAGCGTGAGTGGTACAAATCTCAAATCGACATTCAAAGAACGCGGCGTTGGATTTATTGGTTCATCCCCATACATCGATGAAGCTGGTGAATCGTTCGGTAACTTGATTGAAAAAATAGTCAAAGCCTCGGAAATGGAGGCGACCTTGAAGCGTCTCTTGCAAGAGATTGAAGCCACGAAACGTCGTGTTAACGCTCTTGAGTACAAAGTAATCCCTGAATTAGAAGAAGCCCGAGTTTTTATTCAACTTCGACTTGAAGAAATGGAACGTGAAGAAACATTCCGTCTCAAGCGCTTCAAGAACAAGTGATTTTTCTCTCGCCTTGAATTGGTCGAGGGATTCCTTCAAAGGGGAAGCAGGATTACAAAGACTCGAGGAGAACACATGTCGGACGTTCAAGACGATAATCCGGCTGCTGATTCCTCACTCCAATCGATGCCAAGCCATCGTTCGGACTGGAAACAGCACGATTTGCTTGCAAATGTTTTGCGTCGATATTTTTACGTGTCATCAACCATGTCCGGAGGCTTTCTGCCTTCGTGGGTAGTTTCTCCAAAAGACGGCATGGAAATTGACGATTGTCTTGATGAAGCGAATGCTTATCTTAAAAAATTGGGCTGGGCTGCTAACTTACTTCGCTCTGACGATTGGATTGTGCAATTGATTCCGCTCCCGGAGCGACAATTCCCTTCATTCAATCTGTTGCTTCTGATGTGGTCTTTCTCAGCACTAACGCTTACTCTTGCTGGAGCGCTTTGGATGGAAGGTTCTCGACCTGCTGGAGGTTGGTTTTTCCAATCCACACTTTTTGATGCAATCGTTGGCTACACTCTGCCGGTACTAGGTTCGTTGTTGATTGCCTCATTCTTGCAGAAAGCTGTAGCACTTCGATTCAATCACCGTGTGGGCCATATTTCTCCAATTCCTGAGCCTACAATTTCACTTTGGAGTATCGGCCTTTTTGCCAAGTCTGCATTGATTTGGCCGTTCGGACTTTTTTTAATACCGTCTTTACCCCGAATGGATGCACGAATTTGGGACGACAGAAAAGCACTTGGCTGGGTGGCAATATCCGTTCCAGCCACGCTGGTTTCTTTCGGACTCGCTCTTTGGGGCGTGGGTTTGTGGCTTACTCCTGATTATGTTGCTGTAACCAGTTCGCAAAATGTCGCAGAAGGTCCATTCATAGTCGAGATTTTGGGCCAATGGTTGCTGGATGATTACTTCACACGATTGATTTGGTCTCATCCGTTTGTTAAAGCAGGTGCATTGCTGACGTTCTTCGGTTGGATCTCTTTGTTGCCTATTCCAACATTCCCAGGTGGGAGAATCATGATTGCACGTGCAGGTCACGCTGAAGCTCGAAGCAGTTCAAATCAAACTTTCTTATTCCTACTCATTCTTGCTTTTGCTTGGATGTTTAATGCTTTCAACGGTTTCACGATTTGGATCCTCGTTCTCACGCTAATCTTGCCTCTGTTGATGTTTATGGGCTCCGACCGAGGCACTCCAATTATTCTCAACAAACCCAAAGGTCTTGATTTACAATCGATGAAGAATATTGGCTTGGTAATGCTGGTTGCGGTTCTGTTTGCTCTTCCAAGCCAAGTGCCTTTTGAAATGGATGATGATTGGAACGACGATGTTCAATTTGAAATTTCAAACCTATTCCATGCCGACAAAGTGGATGAAAACTGGACAGCTTCGATCTCTGTACATGTCATCAATCCTTCCTCTATAAATCGAGATTGGGCAGTTGATTTTGACCGCTATCAAACCAGTCTCTTGAACTGGGAGAAGACATGGGATTGTGACGGAGAGGACCAACTCGACATTGACGGATTGGGTTGCGGCAGTGTGCTACCGCCAAGAACGCACACTACAGTGAAACTCAATCTCAATTGGACCGACTCAATTCATTCTCCTCTAACGACCAATTTCTCTCTGCTTGGGTTAGCTGATTCAACGTATCACAGTTTCCAAATCTCGTTGCAGCCTAAACTTCCAGTATATCCCGCTCAGCCTTGGCAACTGGTCATGGAAGAAGGTGAACTAAAGCGCTGTATGTCGGTGTATTCGTCGACTTCTGAACCATTGAATATCAGTTTCCCAAATGCTGATGAATCTCTTGAGATACAATCTCGATTGCAATGGTTAGAAGGTGAACAAAATTTGTCGGCCAGCTACCCTGAAGCTCCAGAGCGTATTTGCCTCCGAGGCTTAGATCCTGTTGTATTGAGGACTTCTGAACTCAATTCAATTCAGTTAAATGAACATATTTTCGATGGAGCATTGCCCGAATTGCCTTTGATTGCGGTTGTTCCATCCGATGGCTGGAATATTACTGCTGAACCGAACCTTGGTTGGGGCTTTGAATTAAATTCCAGTGGAATCCTTTCATCAATTGAAGATTTGTGCCCACTTAATCCATCCCTTTCTATTCCTCCAGCACCTGCAGAAGGTGAATGGATTTGGGATTTAGAAGTTCGAAAGATATCCAATATCCCATCGGTAACCGATGAAAACCAATCGCTTACGGTTCTCATGAATCAAGGCTCAAGTATGCATGTTTGTTCGCCGGTTCTTTCTGTAAATCCGCAATTTAATTTCTCAGTTGAGGAAGGCCCTGAACTTGTTTTCCAGCGATACAATACGACACATCGCATGTGGTCAAACATGTGGATGGCTGCATACAACGGGACACTCTTGAAGGATGATGGTTCAACATTTTCTTTCTATAGTTCGGCCAACTACAGCGTACCTGTTCAAATTAATTATCAAGGCAATGGGGAGCAATGGACAACTATCACGTCAACCAACAATTTGATTCAAGGATGGAACTCTTTTGAGTTCATACCTTCGAATTCGACGCTATCGACAATGTGGTTTGAGCATCAAGATGCATCCCTTGTGATTCATTTAGCAAGTTATGTATGAGGTCTTTCGATGAGAATTGCAATTTTGGGTGCAGGTTCGCTGGGTTCTCTTTATGGCGCACTTCTCTCCCAAGTGGATGGTGTTGAACTTTTTGTTCATGGACGAGGTATTCATGGGGCTCACATGGCTGCAGAAGGTCTTTCAGTCGAAGGAGAACGGGATTTTTTCGTTTCCAATGATGATGTTCTTTTTTCACTGGACGAAGTAGGTTTACCTTCGGCTGCTTTAGGAACCCTTGATTTTGTTTTGTTGACTGGAAAGTCGAACCAAATAGAGATGCTTGCAGGTTTGGCTCGACAACTCTTGAATGCTGATGGTTATGTTCTATCATTGAGCAATGGCTTGGGCCATACTGAACTGTGCCAAGGCGTTCTCGGGCCACATCGGGTCTTTGCAGCCACCTCAACCCATGGTGCATGGAGGCCATCTCCTGGTACCGTTCATTGGGCTGGAAGAGGAGAGACTGTCCTTGGTTCCCTTTCAGGTGGACCGGGGATGGAGGAGGCGATACCGTTGCTTTCAGTGCTTGAACAGGCCGGCTGGTCCCCACAATGGTCTAACGACGGTATTGCAATTGTATGGAGGAAAGTGTTGTTGAATATCGCAATTAACCCAATAGCTGCAATTGCAGGTGTAGAGAACGGCGCTTTGCTTCGGCCTGAACTTTTTTCTTCCGCTCTTTCGACTATGCTTGAAGGTGCTTCGGTGGCTCGTCTTGAGCGGGTTGTTTTGCCAGACGATTCTGAGCTTGAAGAGCATCTTCGTCGTGTGCTCAATGCGACCTCTGAAAACATGTGCAGTATGTTGCAAGACCTACGCAACGGGCGTCGGACTGAAATCAAATTCTTGAATCAAGCAATAGTAGAGCGAGGTGAACGTGTTGGGATACAAACTCCACTCAATCAGGTGCTTGCAGCAATGATTAATGCTCTTCATGTTGAATAAGGTCCTTGTTCCAGTGCAAACCACGATTTTCATTTCTGTCAAGGGCATCCTCGGTGATGTGGGTTGCCACCAGAATGAGATTTCGAAGTTCGACCAAATCGCGAGTAGGAATACTTCTCCTCCATATGAGGTCAACCTCTTCAGCAAGAAGTCTTAGCATTCGTTTTGCTCTTTCGAGACGACTGAATGAACGAACTATACCGACATCATCTGTCATAGTTTTACGAAGTGTTTCCAAGTCTCGAATAAGAGGAGCATGTTCTTCTAATTCTTCCATTCCTTCTGCTCTCCATTGAGGTACATCTTGCAAATCGTTGTTCGGTTGAGATATGAAATGGTCAGCGGCTCTGTTTGCGAATACAACAGCCTCTAACAAACTGTTTGAAGCCAATCGATTCGCACCATGCATGCCGGTACAAGCGACTTCGCCAATGGCATACAGTCCCGGTATGACTGTACCTTTCTTCATCAGCACGCGACCATCAATGTCGACAGAAAGGCCACCTACCATGTAGTGTGCAGCGGGTGCAACCGGGAGCGGATCTCTTCCAAGAGATAATCCGAATTGATTTAGTTTCGACTCAATTGTTGGGAAATGGTTGTGTAGTACTTCTTTGTTCAAATGGTCGGTAATCAGCCAAACATTGTCTGCTCCAGTAATCTTCATTCTTTGGTCACAAGCCCGTGCGACCACATCACGGGTTGCCAGACTTCCTTGAGGTGATGATTGAAGCGTAAATGAATATTGATTTGGCTGCTGAACATGCTCGTAATTCCTTTTGTAGCTCTGTAACCCCTCGTCATCCAACAGAACTCCACCTTCTCCTCGAAGCGCTTCTGTGATCAGAAACGGCTTTTCATTTCCTGCCATAAGTGCTGTTGGATGAAATTGAAAGAAAGCCATGTCAACACTTGTCGCTCCAGCTCGAACCGCCATTGCCAATCCATCGCCAGTCGCTACCGATGGATTCGTCGTTCTTTCCCAGAGTTGACCGCATCCACCGGTTGCAATGAGTACTGCGTCTGCTGCAATCGCTTCCATTTCTCCAGAATCCAAACTGAGGCACCAGATTCCCTTAATCCCCTTTTCCGGTTCTTTATGCGAAGTTTGAATGAGATCGACTCCTAGAGTATGCGGCCTCAAGGTGATGTTTTCACTTGAGGCTACAGCCTGAGTAAGTGCTCTTTCAATTTCTGCACCAGTCGCATCTTTGGCATGAAGAATTCTTCTTTCGGAATGTCCTCCTTCTTTTACCAGATGGAAGTCGGCTCCTTCCTTTTCAAAATCTACTCCAATCGACAGCAAGTCGCGAATTCGGTCTCCGGCTTCTTCTACCACGCATCGAACGATTTCTTCGTTGCAAAGTCCGTCTCCCGAAGCAATGGTGTCACTGATGTGTGCACTCATTCCCTCGCCGTCGGTTTTGTCAAGGATTGCAGCGATACCTCCTTGAGCCCAGTTGGTCGAAGAATCAGTAGGTCTTTGTTTGGTAATTACGATGACAGAATGACCTGCATCAGACAGCCGCAATGCTGCAAACAGCCCAGCAATTCCGCTTCCGATGATTACAACCCGTGACATGGACCGCCCTCTTCAACCTACGCTGGATGCCGATACATTTCACCTCATCGGCAAGCGAAACCGCTATGTTCATTCCTCGCTTACGTCATCCATGGCGAGCATCCGTGATTTGGTCGGAATCTTGTTTGGCACTTCGCTCGTCGGTTTTTCTATTGGGAATGCCGGCATGGGATTAGTTGCTCCCTACTTCATCAATGGAGCAGAAAACACCAAAATGGTCATCACTCGAATGTTCGAGCCACATTGTGCAATTCCAACCATTGAATCAGAAATTGCAAATGGCGATGCATCATACTGTCTTGAAGCAGTAGGTGTTTGGGATGGAATCGATATCTTGTTCTTGTGCCTTGGTTTGTTTGTTCTTCTTTACGGTCGAGTAGGTTTTACTCGAGTAGGACGTCGTTCTCAACGTTTGTATCACGTTTTGTTTGGTACTGGGGCGGTGTTGTTTAGCATAGCTATTCTTGATAGGCTCAATTTTTTGCCACGTGCAGCCAGTTCCGAAGGAATTGCAGACCTTATTCCCATCGAGGTCTCACCGTTTATCGTTCAATGTATCATTGCTGCGATTGGAGCTTTTATGATGGCCGGTCCGAAATATTGGGAGGCCGAAGGGATAGAACAGGCAAGGTCACGTCTTGACAAAAGACGAAATGTAGCAGACGCATTCAGAGGGACCTTCGGTTCAGTAAAGATGTCTCTCGGTTCTCGAAGCGGTACTACTGAACGGATTGCCCGTTCACGAATTCTCAAGAAAGATTCTCATCTTCACATGCGCAGAACCAATTCAAAGAGCCTCAAAGTTCTCGCAACTTGTCCATATTGCAAAGGTGGTGGCTGTGATGAGTGCGGTCACACCGGGACACTGTGATTTTTTCTGATATTTTGGAACAAATTTTGTTGTTCACGGCTGTTGAAAGTTACTTGTGAAAACCAGTGTACTGCCCTTCTATCACTCGCATGGTTTAAGACCTGTAGGAGATGGGTGTCGCGGATAAGGTCGAGGCGAAGAACTTCGATTAGAGGGATAGGGATGTATCTTCAAGCACTGGAAATTTCAAACTTCAAATCATTCAAGGGTGAAATTACCGTTCCTCTTGACAGGGGCTTTACAGCCATTACTGGACCGAACGGTTCGGGGAAATCGAATTGCGGAGATGCTGTTCAATTCGTACTCGGTCCACGAAGTAACAAGGTTATTCGAGCACAAAATGCCAAGGACCTGATCTTTAACGGTGGTAAAAATTCCAAACCCGCTCGCTCATGTGAGGTTACACTTGTTTTTGCTAACCCGCTTCTGTCCAACGGGCGCAGACGACTTCCATTGGACCAAGAACAAGTAAGAATGACCCGTTCTGTACGTTTAACCAAAGCCAACAACATTGTCACAACGTATCTCTTGGATGGCGAAGAAAGCAGTCAGAAGACATTTCATCGCCTTCTTGGGGCAGCTAATGCACGCCCGGATGGATACAACATTGTGCTTCAGGGCGATGTAACTAAGTTGGCAAAGATGACTGCAAAAGAGCGTCGAAAAGTCTTGGACGGAGTTGCAGGTGTAACTTCTTACGATGATGAAATTCGAAAGGCGGACCGACAAAAAGAGATGGTTGAAGGATACATTGAGCGAATCGGACTGCTTGAAGACGAACAAAAAGCTCGCCTTAAGGATTTGACAAAGGAGAAAAATCTCGCATTAAAGGTTCAAGACTTGGTTATAGAACTTAAGCAGGCACGCATCATTTCTGCTCAATCAAAACTTGCAAGTCAACAGTCCGAACGTGGCTATCTTATCGATGAGCGCTCTCGAATTGAAAATGAAGCGAGCGTATTGGAAGCAGACGTCAAAACTGGTGCTCAAGTCTTGCTTGGACTTGAAGATAAAATCGGTGTCTTGCAAAAACAAATTGAAGATTTGATGGGTGGGGATTCCAATGGGCTCCTCGCAGCAATCAATCAATTGCAAATTCGCATCGCAACCAGTGAAGACCGTATAGGTGAGGCTGAAGACAAAGATTTGGAGGACAAGGAAGAGATTGCTCTTCTTGTTGAAAGCCTTGAGGAGGCTCAATCGGCTTTGATGAATTTCCGGCAAGACCTTTCGAATGCGAAAACAGACCTCGAAACAGCCCAAACGGCTTTACAAGAGGCGAAACAGGAAGAAGCAGAAGTTCAAGCATTACTCGAATCATCAGGTGCTGCAAACGCTGAACTTTCCAGAGCCCTATCCAAAGCCATAACTGAAACTGAAGAGGCCACATCAGCCCTGAATTCTGCCCAAGAAGAGGTCAACAAAATTGCGACCCAAGCCGAAATGCTCGATGAACAACTAAGCAATGCGCAAGAAGCAGCAGAAACAGCGCGTCTTGCTTTGGGAGAATCCGAATTAGAAGGCGAAGAACTTGGGGCTGATTCCCCTGAAAACGACAGAAAAGCGCTTACTCAACAACTGCTTACAGCTCAACGCTCTGAACAAAAATTACTTGAAGAATCTCAAGCAGTTGAGGGGCGCTTACGTGAAACAGAACGCAAACTCAATACTGCCAAAGAGCGAACTTGAAAACAAGAGCGGCGCCAAAGGAATGGCAGGTGGTGCTGCAGCGGTTCTCGCTGCTCGAGACCGTGGTGAATTGAGCGGAATTATTGGGACTGTAGCAGAACTTTGCCAACCGCGAGACCCTGCTCATACCGACGCATTGGCTACATCAATAGGAGGAGGTATGACCTCGGTTGTTGTTGACAATGACGAAGTTGCGGCTCGTGCGATTCAATGGTTGGCACAAAACAAAGCAGGTAGGGCAACTTTTCTTCCTCTCAACAAATTGACACATTCGCGACCCGCAGGAAAAGCACAAATTGTTTCTAAAAGAGACGGTGTAATCGGTTTTGCTAGCGAATTGTTGGATTACGACCCGCGTATTGACGTTGCAATACGTTTCGTGTTGCGAAATACCCTTGTTGTCGACAATATGGCAACTGCTCGTAAAAACATGGGTGGTGTACGCCTGGTTACTCTCCGTGGAGATGTTACCGAAGCTGGAGGCGCCATGGTTGGTGGTTCTAAGCGAAAAATGACCGTTTCTTTTGGAGGTAACATCCAAGGTGCCAGTGAAGTGCAAGCACTTTCCTCAGATGTAGAGAGATTCCGTATAATGGCTGACACAGTGAATGGTGCCCTAGCAGAAGCACGCCGCTTGCAATCCGAAATTCGCTCCAAGATCAACGCACTTTCAGACGGAGACCATGCTGTTCGCTATCAAGAATGGAAAGCCGAACACAAGCAAATAAAAAGCAATCATATTGCTGCTTTAGCAGATGTTTCCAATCATGAAAAGAGGCTTGCAGAACTTGAAACAAATGCATCGAGAAAACTCCGCGAACTCGATTCCGCACAACAACTCTTAGCCCAAGCCAATGAATCTCGTAGCACTGCACAAGCTCGATTAGAGGAGGCCAGCCCGAGCCATCTCAAAGACCGCCTACATGCTGCCGAAGTAAAGCGAATTGAAGCTGAAAGTCTCAAAGCACAGGCTGAGATTTCTCTAAACGGAGATTCGAATCACCAAACGCTTTTGGAAAGCAGAGTCTCTGAAATTGAATCAAGAATTCAAGTGTTGAAAGACAATGCAATTACTCGGAGTGAACGAATTGATTCGCTTCAGGCCGGAATAGCAACTGATTCTATAGAATTGCGGTCGAAAGAAGAGGAGCGTGCACAATTCTTGGAGGAGAACCAAGGTTTGGAAGATGAGCGATTGGAATTGATCGAGGAGAGAACAAGTCTACATGTGAATCTCCAACAGAAATCAGCAGATGCTCGTTCTCGACGAGGCTTGGTCGAAGAAATGGGCCGTTCACTCCATCTCAAGGACGAATCAATTCGAGAGACACTTGCTGAGATGGTAGAGAACAATATTGAGCCCGCCGGTGAAGATGTATCTCTTCCAAGCGTCGGAGATGCTGAACGTCACGAGAGAACCCTTCAGCGAAGACTTGATTCTCATGGCCCAGTCAACATGCTTGCTATCGAGCAGTACGATGCTTGTGAGGCACGCCTTGCGGAGATGAAAGGAGATTTCAAAGTGCTTCAAGAGCGTCGAAAGCACCTCATTGATGTCACCGAGAAACTTGAAACTCAACGTAAAGAACGCCTGGTAAAGGTTTTGGAAAAGGTCAATGAGAACTTTAAGAACGCTTACAAGACTTTGAGCGACGGTGGACGAGGAGAGCTGTTCCTTGAAAATGAGGATGAACCGTTCAAAGGTGGTCTCGAATTGTGGGCTCAACCCCGTGGAAAGTCAGCAAAAGTTACTCGTCATCAACTGTCTGGTGGCGAGCAATCAATGGCAGCACTAGCCTTGATTTTTGCAATCCAGGATTATGACCCAAGTCCATTCTACTATTTCGATGAGGTCGATCAAAATCTAGACGGCTACAATGCTGAACGAATTGCTATGATGTGCCGTGAACGAAGTAAGAGAGCACAATTCATCATGGTCACTCTGCGAAAGGTATCTCTTCGACTTGCGGACCATCATATTGGAATAACACATGGTGGCGACGGTTGCAGTCGGCGTATTGTCGACTTTGACCGAGACAAGGCGATTGCATTGGGTGAAAAAGCACTGGCAGAGGCCAAGAAGGACAGCGAAAAGAACCATTCTCGTATTGCAGAGGCTTCCGCTGCTTCGCACGAAATGCCTACTGTTCCTGAACCACTTGCGACTCCAGGTAGTCTTGGAGGTCTCTTGAATCACATGAAGGTTGATGAAATTGAAGAAGTACCTTCTACAGGGCTGAATGCGCTTACGGAGCGCACCGCAGACCTCACCGAGGACATTGAAGAATATGCCGAGGTTGCTCAAGCAGTGCTTGCGGCAGACGCAGCAGAAAAGGCCGAAGAAGATACGACGGATATTGAAGAAGAAACTGTCTGAGGTGGCGAGCATGGTCGAACAACAATCTGCACTGGACAAATGGTTCCTGCGCCAAGATGTGATTGACCAGTTGCTTGCATCGGGCGAAGAGTCTGAAGAAGCCGCTCTTTTTGGTGACAAAATAATGGCCATTGCCGAACGAGAAGAGGCCGAGCACCAGACCCTTCTTGACCCGTTTGACCGTTCAGTCGCGCTTGTCCTTTCACTTGTGAGGGATGAAGGACTTGATGCTTGGAATATCGATCTGTCAAGTTTCCTAAAAGTGTTTACAAGTCGTGTGAAGTCAGAAGCTGAATCGCTTGACTTACCTGCATGTGGGCGATTAATTCGAATGTCTTGGGAGGTCTTGCATCAACAAGCCGAAGATTTGTTTGACAGAGTTCAGTATGTTGATGACGGGAACGATTGGGAGGATGAACTTGGATTTGGCTGGGAAGCAGATTACAATGACGAAGACTTCTTCTTCACCAACACAATTTTACAAGGAGATGCTGATGAATTTCTTCCAGATTTACTTGAGAACCGAGTACGTCGCGACGAAGGACGTCCGGTTACTCTTGTGGAATTGCTTTCTGCTTTCAAGGATGCATCTGATGACGCAGAAACTCTTCGATTACGAGAAGAGAATCGCTTGGCTCATGAAGCAGAACTGAAAGAATTCCTTTCCGATGTCGGTGGTAGAATGCACAATGAAGATCTTGAGGGGGACATCAAACGGTGTTGGCAAGCATTGAGAAACGCTTGTTCTGAAATTAACGATACAAAAGTCCCTGTACTCATGGTAATGGAGTCTTTGAAGCCAATATTGGAAGATACTTTTGGTCAAGTCCCCGAAGGTTATGACGACGAGGCAAAGGTGGCATCTTTTATTGCAGGCCTGTTCTTAACGCATCGCGGTTTTGCATCCATCACTCAAGAAAATGTTCCAGACGGAGTTATTTATCTCGAAGATATGTGGCCAAATGTCGAATCCTTTGAAGAGATTAGTTTGCTTATTGAAGACCAACAGAGCGAGGAAAATCAACGTATTCAACAACAGGATACGGGTTCGGTACACCATGCTCAATTGCGAGCAGAAAAGGCACGTTTAGCAGAGGAAGAATCAGCGCGAAAGCGAGAAAAAGCATTGGCAAAAATGGCCAAAGAATCGGTGGATGTTGAAATCAAAGAGCCCGTTGAAGTTGAAGAACAGTCGTATGAAGACCATGAATGGTTGGTTGAATGAAGGTGAAAATGATGTCAGAAGTCCCAATCGATACGTTGTTGGAAGCCACATTGTTTGGAGCTGGCCGTTCAATGAGTGTGTCGGAACTCTCGTCTGCACTGGGCTATGATGAAGATGAAATGCTTGATTCATTGTATTCACTCCGATCTACTCTCAAGCGTCGTCGTGGAGGAGCGTTACAGGTTGCTGAAGTCGGAGACAGGTGGGCTATTGAAGTTAAACCAGATATCGCCAGTCATTTGCCGAAAGAAACCAAAACTGAAATTCCGCAAAAGTTACTGAAGGCAGCAGCCCTCATTGCCT
>JASLVU010000035.1 GCA_030741225.1 Candidatus Poseidoniaceae archaeon
ATTGAAAATGGAAAACCTAGAGCGGCACTATGAAACACCAGCCGGCGTTGTCAAAGCGCTTGATGGCGTGAGTTTCGAAATCCACGAAGGCGAACGAGTCATTCTTCTAGGCCCCTCTGGTTCTGGAAAAACCACACTTCTCAATTGCCTGTCAGCCCTTGACAGCCCAACCGGTGGAGATTACACATTCATGTCCAATCAAACAGAGGGATTGGATGCAGTGCCACGAAATAGTTCTGAGAAAATGACTTCTTTTCGAAGAGACAATATTGGCTATGTGTTCCAATTTTTCAACCTCCTGCAAGACTTGACCGTTTTGGAAAACATCCTCTTGATTCAAGAATTGGCGGGTAAAAAAGACCCATCGCGTGCAAAGGAATTGTTGAAACTCGTCGGTCTAGAAGCCGAAGTTGACCGTTTCCCTGGTGAAATCAGCGGAGGCCAGCAGCAACGAGTGGCCATTGCTCGAAGCATTGCAAAGCGGCCAACCCTCTTGCTCGGCGATGAACTCACTGGTAACCTCGATACCGAGACCTCAAACAAAGTCATGGAGGCTTTGGTGAGTGCATGCAAGCAAGAAAACATCACCTCAGTATTCGTTACACACGACGAGGGTTTGGTCAAGTATGCAACTCGAGTTATTCGAATTGACAGTGGAAAAATTGTCTCCGATGAACAAACGAATGACGATTCTTCTGAGTGAGGTCTTACCATGTCTGCTCTCCTCAACAAGCGCTTGGCTCGCAGTCTATGGCGGACCAAATTACGACTTTTTGCAGTGGTTCTGATGGTTTTCGTCGGCGTTTTTGCGGGTATTACTTTTGGAGGTTATGCTCACAATCTCGGTGGCATGTACGATACCATGCAAGCCGACGATGAAAACGGTGCGAACCTTGCCGACCTTTGGATTGACAACCGCAGTGCTCTTTGGACACCAGAGGAAGTCAATTCATTCTGCGCTGCTTTAGCAACGGCTTGGGGCTCTTCAACCGTCCCCCCATCTCTTGACTCCTGTGAAGGCCGAACGGTAACTCAAGGTGCGATGTTCCACACCAACGATACCGGTCAGCACATCATTAATTCCATGTGGCACGGTATTCCTGACGGTGCCAATGCAGACCGTGTATGGATGCCTGAGGGACATTCAGAAGGTAGAACTGCGGTTGCTGCTGATGAAATCGTCATCGACGCTCACGTTACCGAAGCCCTCGAACTCAATCTTGGCGATACGGTAAGTATTGGAGCAGGTAATGCAACTGCTGATTTCAAACTCGTCGGCATGGGGTACCATCCTCTGCATGTGCTTATGGCGCCAGAAGGAACGCTGTTTCCTCCTGAACCTGGTCAATATGTCGTAGGTTACCTCTCCGATGCTGGAATGGCTCGTCTCACTGGTGAAGTTGTTGGCGCCAGCAATACCATTCTGCTGGATGTTGAAGGCACACCCTCGTTTGATTTACCCGATACCAGTGAGTATGAAGGCGCCGACATTGACGCTGTGAAAGGACTTGTCGAAACGGCTCTTGCAGAGGCTGAGTTGGACGCCCGAGTTCGTGACCGTGGTCAAAACGAACCTGTAGAAGTCATGCGGCAGGATTTGGAGGGTACCGAGCGAACCACCGTTCCGTTTACCGTGATGATAGCATCAATTGCAGCCATCACCATTGTCTTGAGTCTACAACGCTTGGTTCAAAGTCAAGCCAAAGAAATTGCAGTACTGCGTACATTAGGTGTTAAGCGCTCATCACTCATGACCGGCTATCTCATTGCTCCATTGGTCATTGGTGGCATCGGGTGTGCTCTAGGAACATTAGCAGGTCCAAGTGGGATGAATGGCATGTTGGATTTTTACCAAGATTTGGTTGGTGTTCCGATTGTTGAACGAACAGTTCCATCCTCGGTGATTGTATCTGTGGTTAGCTCAACCATGCTTGTGGTGTTCTTCTCGGGTGCTTTCCCGGCATGGAAGGCAAGTCGTCTTGATCCTTTAGCAGTATTAAGCGGTCAAAACGAAATGCGAGTGGGGTCAAACCTGCTGCGAAAACTCACTTCATGGATGCCAACGACGCTTGGCCTTTCCATTCGTTCGAGTGTTCGCAAACCGATTCGTCTATCGATGACCTTTCTCGCCGTTGGTATTTCATTGATGCTCTTTGGTTCGGTTCAAATGATGTCAGCTGGCTTGCAAGATACCATGGTCGGCGCACTTGAGGACGACCAAACTTGGGATGCTCAAGTCTACATCATGCCGGATGCAGAAGGTCCGATTATCGATTGGGCAGAAAATTATTCAGCAGAGTACGAGATGCTTATTGAAATGCCACTTGGTTCAGTTGCTGATGCTGACGAAATAGAACGAACCTTCACGCTCGTAGGTCTTGATTCATTTGAATCCGGCATGCGTTCAGTTTCAATTTTGGACGGAACCGCTCCAACTTCATCTGCTGGATTAATGCAAGTGATGATGGATGAAGGGAGTATGACTTTCCTTGGTTGGAGCGTTGGAGAGCAGCAAACAGTCAATCTCAACGGCGTTGATACCGAAGTCGAGATTGTTGCTACATCGGCTGCAGAATTGGCGAGAACGATGTATTTCCTGCGTGATGATTTGAGCGGGATTTTGGGCGTTAATGCAACTTCAATCTATCTTGACCTCCCACAAGGTGTTGAGGTTGATTCTGCTTTAGGTGAAGCATCCATGGGCATTGTTGAGCGACAGACACTTCTTGATGGCATCAACAGTTTGATTGACCAGCAGACTCAGGTATTCCAGACGATGATGTATCTTGGACTGTTGTTTACCATTGTCGTCATGTTCAATACGATGATTATGAATGTGGCTGAGCGTGATTTTGAACTGGCAACTCTCCGTGTTCTTGGTGCATCTACGCGCAGTCTTGGAACGATGCTTCTGTTTGAGAGCCTATTGATTGGAATCATCGGCGGCATCGTGGGCGTTTTGTTTGCCTATGGCGGGGCGGTTGGATTAGCAGCCTCGTTCTCATCCTGGCAATTTTTCGTGCCAGTGACTATTGTTCCAAGTGTTGCTTGGCAATTGATGTCAGGAGTGATTTTTATCGCAGTGGCAATGACGCCTTTCGGAGTTTGGCGTCTTCGAAGAATGGACTTGGTTGAAAAAGTCAAAGACCTCTCGAACTGAAACGACGTGTTTTACCAGGTCATGAAAAGCCAAATCGTCAAGGAAATCAATACAATCAGACCAGCCAAACCAATCCCGAGCAAAGATTTCATCGAGAAAACCATACCTCGAGCGAAGTCGTCATACCCGGTTTTTTTGGCGAGAAAAAAGCCTACAGTACCGCCGACAGGTACGAGAATGAACGAGAAAACGGAGAGGCTGTTGGTATCCTTATGAACGGTCACTTCAATTCCCTTGAATGTATTCTCACTATCAACTGCAACAGTAATCTGTCCATTCTCGAAAAAGCCTCTATCATTGTATGCGAAATATGCACCAACTTGGTTTGAATCACGCGGGTTGACTTCAATCCATTCATCTCCATCTTGTTGAACTGCTACATCGCATCTATCTATGCCACCGTAACAATTTTCGTGCATTTCACCGAATTTATCAACATGGACTTGAATGTTAAATCGATCAGCGTTTTGGAGGTCCCAATCTGTAAACACATCACAGGTGAGATCCGTTCCGGGAGGAATGTATGAAGCGGAAATCATCTCAAAATCGTCTTTTTCAAAGGTATAAAGTGAATATTCTCTTCCTTCAATCTCAAGGGTATCTTGAGATCGCCAGCCTGGAGATTCACATTTCATTCCACCACCTTCCTCTGCTTCAATCCCTGATAAAATTGCAATTACAATCAAAAGAGGTAGAAACAGAAGACCAGCAACATACTGTCTTTTGTCCGTAAAAATCGATACAATGAAGCTTTGTTCAGAGAGTTTCGTGTTGGATTCGGCCCCAGGTTCCCAAAGCAATACTTGTTTTGGCGGAGGCGAAGATTCCTTTGGCCCCCCATTTCCAACCATTGATTTTTGACAAGATGTTTACAATAAAAATAAATCTCCGGAATTTCCTCGTCAATCATATCATACGAATGCTCTCATCGATTCGTAAGAGTGCGGGGGGCAGGATTCGAACCTGCGAACCGATAAGGAATGGGACCTAAACCCACCGCCGTTGACCAAGCTGGGCGACCCCCGCGCAGACTGATGGCGTCGCCTCTTGGATTTGAATGAAACGCTTGAAGCAGATGCCTCAAAACCAACTCTTTTGTTCGACTGTATCATTCGCGAAACGGGCTCCACCATCGCAGTAACAGTGAATTGGCAACCACACTGACTGAAGATAGAGCCATTGCAGCTGCAGCAAAAGCCGGTGGCAACAACAGCCCAGTGACAGGGAGCAAAACACCCATTGCAAGAGGGATGCCGATGACGTTGTAGATGAATGCCCAACTTAGGTTTGTTCGAATTCGGCGCATGGTGCTTTTTCCAAGGTCGAGAGAGGATACAGCATCGATCAAATCGTTTCGAAGCAATACAAAGTCGGCTGCATCAAGGGCAATGTCCGAACCTGCTCCCATGGCGATACCGACATTCGCCATCGAGAGCGCAGCAGCATCGTTGATACCATCGCCCACCATGGCCACAGAACGGCCCTGATTCTGTAAATCTTGAACATGCGCTGCCTTTTGGTCAGGTTTCACACCTGCGACCACGGTTTCTATTCCGACTTCGCTTGCCACAGATTTTGCAGCCTCTTCACGGTCTCCGGTCAACATCACGATATCATAGCCGGCTTGTTTTGCCCGTTTCACCGCGATTTCTGTCGATTCACGAATTCGGTCTTTTGCTTCAATCCAACCCAGCAATTCCAGTCCTCGACTGACCAAGACGATTGTTACGCCTTTGGCTGCAGCCTGTTGTATGTTTTCAAGAACATCTTGTTCAATTCGAACTCCAATTTCATCCATCAAATCTTCATTACCGACAGCAACGAGAGAACCGTTGTGTTCCCCAATCATCCCCATACCAGGCATTGTTTTGATTTCGGAAAGTTGTGGGCGTTTTGATGTGACATTCGACCATGAAGTGAGAATGGCATCTGCGAGAGGATGGGTAGATTCTGCTTCAAGAGATGCAGCGATTGAAAGAATTTCTTTGACTTCACAGTCAAAAAATTCAATGTGACTCACTCGAGGCTTTCCAGAGGTCAAGGTTCCTGTTTTATCGACCACCAGTGTGTCGACTTTATGCGATTGCTCAAGTGCTTCTATCCCCTTGATGAGCAAGCCATTTTTCGCTCCAACTCCAGTTCCTACGATAAGGGCGGTTGGTGTGGCAAGACCAAGTGCACATGGACAGGCAATGACCAATGTCGAGACCAAAACCATCATTGCGAGTTCAGAGTTTGAACCCATTGGATTGTACGCTGATGAGCCTGAATACAACATCCAAAAACTCGCTGCAAGCAGTGCAAGCACGACGACTACTGGAACAAAAATTGAGGCGACACGGTCCACAAGTCGCTGAATCGGAGCCTTGCCCAGTTGAGCATCCTCAACCAATTGTATGATGTTGGAAAGAAGTGAATCGGTGGATGTGTGTGTTGTTTGGATAAATACAGTTCCGTCGAGCACCAGTGTTCCTGCCGAAACAGTATCTCCAACATTCTTCCGAACTGGATAAGGCTCACCGGTCATCATTGAAGTATCGATACTTGCTTTCCCTTCGTGCAGCACACCATCCAAAGGAATGGTTTCTCCGAGTAAAACCTTGATAATGGAACCGATTGGAACAGCATCAACATCACGCATTTCGGTATGACCATGCTCTTTATCAGAGACCAAACGAGCTTGTTTAGGCTGTAAATCCATGAGACTATGAACAGCATCGGTCGCTTTCAGCTTGGCCCCGGCTTCTAACCAATTTCCAAGCAATACAAATCCGATAATGAACACGACACCATCAAAGAACACATGCGTAGCATCGGAAAACATTGGCGGCAAGACATCGATAATCGGTGCGAGGGTAACCAGACTCGACCACAGGAAAGCAACAGTGGTGCCCAAATGAATCAACACGTCCATGTTCGTAGAGCCGGAGCGCAGTGATTTCCATGCTTTTGAATGAAATTCCCAACCCGACCAAAAATACACTGGTGTCGTTGCTATCATCGCTAAGAACAGACGGGAATTTAGACCATTGAACTCACCAAAGTCATCGGCAAACATGCTGAGATACAGTGTCGGCAGGGCCATGAGTAAAGCGACAAGCACCTTACGGGATTTTTTTGTCAACTCTTGCTGAGCTTTTTCAACAATTTTTGTTTTGTCGCGTTGTTCTTTGGCTTGGTAACCACTCTTTGCAAGTGCAGAGATAATGCTTGACTTTGCAGCAGGGATGTTTGCATCACTCGATAAATTCACAACAGCACGTTGCAAAGGCAAATTTACAGCGACGCTTTCCACCTCTGCAGCTCCCAAAGTCACCTTCTCAACCGATGCGACACACGAAGCACAACTCATGCCAGTTACTTCAAGGATGAACGAATGGTTTGACATATCATCACATCCCGATTAGCAACACGATTTGTCTTTGCAGCCATCGCTGTTCCATTCGCCTTCATCAATGGTAATACAACCGCACCCGCAGGTACAAATCCAACCAATCTGGTTCCAGCCTTTTCCACCTTCTGCTCGGGTGTAGAGGCGTTTCATCTTGCAACCTAAATCGCACATTTCAGCCTTAATACGCGCCATGATTTGGCGTTTATTGTAGTCAATATAAACGCTTGGTTTTGACTACAAAACTACTGAGGTACCAAATCAAGGGAGCCGGACCACACATCCATTCCACGAATCCGACAAGGGAATATTTGTCCAAGCTTCACCACCGGTTTTTGTTCTCCGCGTACGTCAGGTTCTGCGGGAATCACGGCAAGTCCGTGCTCATCAATACTCATCTGAGTTTTTCCACCCAGTTGCCGAAGGTGCATTCGGCCGTGTACTGAGCCATCATCTGCAAGGTCAAGAAACACCCAAGGGGTGCGCAAACCGGTGATTCTTGCTGCCCATGAAGCGTGTTCAAGAGGTTTTGAATCGGTAGAACTCTCGTCACCAATCGCTCCACCACGCAACAGATGCAGATGGTAGGCATTGGCAACAAGTTCCCATTCCAATCGTTTTGCGGTATGCCCTTGTTCACTGCAATGCTTTGCTATTTTTGCCGTTTCTTCAAGTGAATGAACCCAAGGTTCATCTCGCAAATAGGCTTTCAATTGTCGATGTGCCATGAGGTCGGGATAACGACGAATTGGACTGGTAAAATGAACATAAGCATCGAGGTTCAATCCAAAGTGCCCAAGGTTTTCCTCACTGTAATTTGCTCGCTGCATGAGATGGAACAACCCTTGGTCAACCACTCTGCGCACGGGCCCTTTCAGTTCAGAGGCTTGGGTTTGTGCTCTATCCAAAGCGTCAAGGATTTCTTGGCGAGCCTCGGAATCAAGGACATTTTCAAGATATTTTGGCGTTTTGTCTGCTTCATCATCGACATGCTGGGTCAAGCCCGAGATATCGATAGAACCTCCAGCCCATCCCGCCAAAAGGTCAGAGAGTTCTCCTTCTTCCGTCTGGCCATGTTTTCGATATCTTGGCAGAGGCAATTCTATGTCCACTCCCAACGCAGATAATTTTGAATTGAGTTCCTCAACTTCAACCGCATCGGGAGGCGTGTGGCATCGCCAAGGGAGTGGGGCTCCTTGTTTACCGAGCAGGTGGCCCACAGATGCGTTTGTTGCAACCATAAACGATTCAATCATTTGTGTTGCAGCGTTTGGCCATTTCACCTCAACACGTATGTTTTGATCACCGTGTAGTCGGGGACGTAACTCGGCATTTTGGATGTTAAGCCGGAGCTCTTTCTGCTGCCATGAGGTGGCAAGTTGGAACATTTCCTCAAATTGAATATTGTCCAGCGCATCCTCATATGCCATGTTTTCAACAACTTGAATCACCGCTTCGTATGCTTTGCAGTCGGCGATAACGTCGTCACTGCCAATCTCCATGGCCACAACCATGGCAAGGCGGTCAACACCGGCTCGCAACGAACACAAATCATCTGCAAGACGCGGCGGCAACATTGGCAGGACGGTGTGAGGCAAATACACTGATGTCGCCCTTGCCCGTGCCGCAGAATCAAGGCGACTGTCAATATGCACGTAATGTGCAACATCAGCAATGGCTACCCAAAGCGTCCGTATGCCGTTTTCTTCAACAAGACAAACCGCGTCATCGAAGTCTTTTGCATCCACGGGGTCTATGGTGACAAAAGGAAGATGCCTCAAGTCGGTTCTGGTCGAGGAAATCTCCTTTTCTGCTTCAACTTCTCCAAGGCGTTCAGCAGCCTCAACCAGGGCTTTGTCGTATACGGAAGGAAAAGGATTCCATCCACCTTTTCGCTTGTTTTCAAGCCGTAAATCCAAAAGCGTTCGTGCATTCAAACGACCAGATTCGGTCAACAGCAACGCCATACTCGGTTCCGCATCACGAAACTGAAGGCCAGAACGCCGTTTTGCGATGAAGCGAGCCTCTTTTGCTAAATCGAACGATTCCCACGAGCGAACAATTTCGGTTGAAAGAAGGGAGAATGAAGGTGGATAATCATTGCCTGCTAGGTGTGCAAGCCAAACCTCCTCCAGTATTTCGTAACGCTCAACATCTCTTTGAGAGGTTCCATCTGGAGCATTCGGGCCGTTGAGAGCCGGGAGACCGTGGAGTCCTTTTGATCCCTTCGAGGCGTGAATTGCGCTGAATGCTTGCCAATCGATGACAGCCTCTTTTATCCGCTGAATTTCATCCGGTTTCCGAATACGAATCTGCTTGTTTTCCTTTCCAACAAAGTGTTCATTTTTTCCTCTAGCATGCGCCACAGTTTCTTCAATTTCACTTCGAAAAGCTCGTTCTGAACGAGAATCACTCGTCACATCAAGATATTGACTCTCCTTTTGCAGCAGAAATGAGGCTATCTCAGCCCCGCTCCAGATTTTCTCCCACAAATCGTTATCTTCCCCAAAATGACTCGCTAAACGCTTCCAAAGCCGCTCAGCCTCAGAGATTTGAGGGCCTTTTCGATTCTTGTTTGAACCGCGCCGGTTGTGGTTTTTACCTCGCCCCATGGATCCACCTACAATCCAGTGTCCTTAAGATTCTCAAGCGCTTTTACTTGTTCCTTCGAGAGTTGTTCGTAATCGGGCAAGACGAATTCCAGTTCCAAATCTCCGCCATCGTATCCAGCCGCAGGAACACGTAGGCGGTCGCCAACCATAGTTTCGGAAGACACCGACAGCATGATCTTTTTGCCAGATGGTAGCGCGACTTTCACTTTACCTCCAAGCATGAGCGTACTGAACGGTGTTGGCACTTCTTGAACCAGAATGTTCCCATCCCAGAAGCGCCCCTCACCAAATTGAATGCGTATGGTAAGCATGACATCGCCGGGCTCACCTTCAGGATGGTCATGACCCTGTCCTTTGAGTCGTGAAGTAGTGCCATGTTTAACTCCAGGCTTAACTTTGGTACGAAGCGTGACTGATGTCGCCTCCATAGTGCCGATTGCGTTTGGTTTCAGTCTCTTGAATGTGAAGGGGAAATTACCGCCTTTTTCTGCTTGTTCTGAAGTTAACTCAAGGCTGACTGAGATGTCTGCGCCTTTGGGACGAGAACGCCGTGGCTGTGGTTGGCCCATGCCCATTCCACCAAATGGGTTCCCTCCTCGCTGACGCCCTCCGCCGAACATTTGACCGAGGATGTCTTCCATTCCGCCGCCTCCAAACGATGCTCCTTGGCCGCCAAACATCGAGGACATGCGCTGTTGCTGTTCGAATTCGTTTCTGTCTTTAGCAGTAGCAATTTTCTCGTAAGCCTCTTGCACTTCTTTGAACTTCGATTCTGCACCGGCGTTGTCGGGATTACGGTCTGGGTGAAACTGACGCGCCTTCTTCCGAAAAGCCCGCTTGATTTCCACGTCGCTCGCATTGCGGCCAACACCCAAAACGGAATACGGGTCTTGCTTCGCCATCGGCCCCTCTTCTGCGCCACTCCCACATCAACCCTCGCAACGAAAACTCTCAAATTTTCGACCGAGATTCTGCCAACAATCGCGACGGAGTGGTTATAATCGAAGGGTAGGTGGCATTGAAAGCCCGAGGTTGTACCATGTCTGGTGAAACGACAGAAAATCGCTCATTTGAAGAACGAGTTCAGGACCGTCAAGACTGGATTGAGTCCCAATTCCGCCGTATTTCTCGGGGTTCATGGGCCCGT
This sequence comes from Candidatus Poseidoniaceae archaeon, assembly GCA_030741225.1. Taxonomy (GTDB): domain Archaea; phylum Thermoplasmatota; class Poseidoniia; order Poseidoniales; family Poseidoniaceae; genus MGIIa-L1. Next base: position 10,311 of record JASLVU010000035.1, read on the forward strand.
ATTATCCGCATGGCTCGAAAACCAACTCCTCAAGAGTTCAAACAGACTTCAATCATTTGCGGTATTGGTTTGTTTGTCTTGGGCGCCATTGGGTTTGCCATGCTCGTCCTAATGGACAATTTCTTTCCTTGGTTGTTCGATGTTCTCAACATAGGTAACTGAACGGAAACGGAGATGATGAAATGAGTGAAGCATTTGTAGCATATGTTCGATTTGAAGAAAAACTCCTCTTGTTGCGCCGCGGTAAATCCGATGGTGATTTCCCAGGTCTTTGGGACGGTGTTTGGGGAGTGGGAGACACTCCAGAAGAAGTTCTTACCCGCGTTTCGGAATCCACTGGTATTCCTTTCGATTCACTTCACTATCACGGCTCAGGGCCCGAACGTGGTGTCGACATGGGTCGCTCGCTGGTTGATGTTGTTCCCGTTCTCGTTGTTTCAAGCACGGATGAAGTTACTCCGACTGGACGTTACACTGAGGCTGAATGGATTGATCCGGGTCGAATGCAAGATTACAACTGTATTTTTGCTAATCTCGACATGGAAAACAACGACAAATTGTTTCGTGAGATGTACGGTTCAGTAGGCTCTTTCCTCTACATCGTCAAAACTGCAATCGGCTCTGAACAGCGCGTTGCTGATGAGATGTACAACCGTTTGCACGGCAGCGGTTCATTGACCGCTTTATTGCCTGATATCATGTCAATTCTTCATCCTACAGGGATGCGTGGCTACTTGTTCATTGAATCCAGTGCTCTGCACCATGTTGAGAAATTGATAGGCCGTTCTGGTGGCCGTGACCCAGCAGCGCGCCGGGGTTTGAATCAAACACCTCTCAAGAACGCAAAGACGGTACTCCCTGGAGAAGCACCTCTTGCAGATATTCTGCCCTACCTCGAACCAAAGGCTGTGACTTCGGGAATCGAAGTAGGATGTATTGTTGAAATCGTTACTGGAGCATTCAAGGGTGAAAAAGCTCGTGTCCTCAGTGTGTCAGAATCAAAGGAAGAGGTCCGTATGGAATTGCACGAACAACCAATCCCAATGACTCTCAACATGCGTGGCGACCACGTTCGTGTCGTGGAGCGTGTCGAGTGATTTTCTCGGGCTCAACGATGAACACCCATCGCACAGCGCGATTATATAGGGGTGTTTTGTCGGCTGAATGCCCACATAGTGAGCAATGGAGTTGAAACAATGCCGAAACCTTGGACATCCGAACTCATCAAGAAGGCTCTTGGTGTTAAGAAGTGCAACGGCAGTCTCGAAGCCGCGACTGAAGACCTATCACTCGAAAAAGCAATGGATGTTGCTCGAGACAAGAACGGTCAAGGTCACCTGACCGGAGCCGATCTCAAGGCACAAACCAAAGAAATCATTGGAACCTGTGTTTCAATGCGTGTCAAGATTGACGGTCACTGGGCCAATGACGCCCTCGAAATCATAAACAAAGGAGAATGGGACGAGCGGTTTAATTGAAACTCACGAGCCGTGGTAGAGGTGTCTTTGAGCGCCTCGTTGACCACAGAGGTGATTAAAAATGGAAGAAAAAATTAACCAGGCAATTAAGGGAGCACTTGAAAGTGCACCAAAAAGAAAGTTTGTTGAATCCTTGGATATCGCATTTACGATCAAGGATGTCGACTTGAAGAATCCGAACAATCGTATCAAGGAGGAAATCCGACTCCCTTCAGGGCGAGGTCGCGAACTCAAAATCGCAATGTTTGCAGCTGGTGAAGCCGCATCCAAGGCTAAAGCAGCCGGTTTGCACGTGATTTCCCCTCAAGAAATAGAAGAACTTGGTGGAAACAAGGGTAAGGCAAAGAAAATCGCTAATGCATACGACTTTTTCCTTTCTGAAGTTCCTCACATGGGATTGATTGGACGTTACCTAGGTGTCGTTCTTGGTCCTCGAGGTAAAATGCCTCGTCCAGTGCCACCAACTCTTGACCCAGCAATTATGGCTGCAGGTCTTCAATCGACGGTCGTCATCAAGTCCGGTGACAAAATGACCTTCCAAATCGCATTTGGAACAGCAACTCAATCCGAGGACGAACTTCATGCCAATGCTATGGAAGTTTACAACCGTGTTATATCCAAACTTGAACGCGGAATAGGAAACATTCGTTCTCTTTACATCAAGACAACGATGGGTCCGTCTCAACTGGTCGAGGTGATTAATTGATTCCTAAGGTTATGTCTTGGAAGAAAGACACCGTCAACGATTTGGTGGATTTGCTGAAGAGTGGAGACACAATCGCCGTCATTGATATCCACGGGGTTCCCGCTGGAGCAATGCTCGGTATGCGTGCATCACTGCGGACAGAC
>JASLVU010000036.1 GCA_030741225.1 Candidatus Poseidoniaceae archaeon
CATGCGATGGTCTTTCGCGAATTCGAGCCAATTCTCCATCAACTGCATCTATCACTCCTTTCACAATCAGAAGAAAGCATGCAACAGTCGTACGCTCCTCAAAGATTAACCATGCACAAAAAAGAGTGAGGAGTAAATGAAAATTCGTCACCATGATGACAGATATTGGCTTTTGTTTGAGAAAACGAGCCACTACACGAGCGATGGGGCGGCCCCATTCTGACAAATCAATGACGTTCCTGTCTCCGTATTTTTTGACTCTCACTGACACGCCCATACAGCGCTCAAGCCACTCATTGATAGCCTTCTCCTTTCCATGTACAATCGAATTCCAAAAAACGTGAGAACGAAAATGACACCTGTTTGTTCGAAATCAATACGGTGGAATTAGAGAGACACGAACTCGCCCAATAAGCAAACTTTACTCATCGGTTGCATACAACGGTGGATAGACAAAGTTCGGATTCTTGTCTTCATCCATTTGCACAACATATACTCCCGATACCATTTCAGAAATGAAGAGATAGCCCCGAGGATCGTATTGAAGACCCCAATCAAACGGAATCATGCATGAAGCCCAACAATCTGCCATATCATAGCCGAGTGTTTCCTTAGGATCATCCATCCAGATTGGTCCTGAAGGGAGGAAGTAACCCATTGTCTTGGTCTCCGACATTTGAGCGATGGCTGGATAGCCGATTTCTGGTGCTGGCGTACCGCCAACCCATTCGAGGTCTTGCCAAATATCGCTGTGGTCTGTCACCCAGTTTCCAGCGTGGTAATGCGTCCAGTAAACGTGACCGTTAGTTCCAGTATCGCCGTTGTGTGGGCTGTAGATGTAGCCGCCAGGAATGTAGTGATGGGGGTGTTCGGTTCCGTCAGGAAGAATGCTTGAACCCGGCAACTTCCACTTACTCATCAAAAACGGCTTGGCTGGGTCAGTGGTGTCAATGGTCCAAACGTAACCGGTGTGATTGGTGTTGGAACCGTACTCCGGAGCAATCAAGGTGAGATGACGCCAGTTGATACCGAATTCTGCATCGTTTGGTCCAGTTCCACATTCAGCATCCCAGGTTTCCATTGGGTCGGTTTCTTTCGCACCGTTGCACAACAAATGGTCGTAAGGAACTGCGTAGTGAATCCAACCGTTGCCGTTGAGAGCACCGCTGCTTCCACCCCATTCTTCGGATGTCATGTTTGCGTGTCCACCGCCGTCGGGGCCGTACCAACCGTCGCTTGCACTTGGGCATCCGAGCCATCGGCCGACTTCATTGTCTTGAGGCCAGCTGATGCCTTCAGGGTCCGGAACTTCGGGAGGATTTGAAACATCAACGATTCGCAATCCAGCATCCCAATACGAGATATAGAGGAGTTTTTGGCCCGTAATTGGGTGGATATGGAAGACATTGTCGTGGTTGAAGATTGAGCCACCACAGGTGGTTTCAGGTTCAGGAGAGTATCCGCCCCATCGCAGAATTTGCCTGCTATCGTTTTGCTGTTCATCGGTCGACATAGGGTTCCATGATTCAAATCCGAGAGGAACATAGAAAATCTGGGTTCCTTTGTAGAATGTTCCTGAATCGCCTTCAACCATTTCTGGGTAAGGGTCTGCGCCGTAAAGGAACAGGTGGCACTCTTCAATCGACCACAGTGGGTTTGCAGGCTCCCAATCACAGTCGACATGCATGTCTTGGTTGTGGAAACCTGCAGGTGGGTTGTTCCACTCTGCAACCTTGATTGGCTCGTTCTTGTTGACTACAGAAATCACGTCAAGTCGGTTCGCACCACTGTTGGCATCATCATCTTGAGGAATAGGGTCTAAGTCGCTGTTTGTCAATTCGTGGTTGACAAGCACCCAGTTGTTGTCAGGTGTCACCTTGATGTCAATCATTCGACCAACTTCGGCGTAATATGTAGAGAGCAGCGTAATGTTGTTCGGCTTTGAGATGTCCAAGATTTCGAATTGGTTGTACGAAGAAACGTAAGCATAGCAGCCGCCAGTGCCATCAGGATGAATCACACAATCTTCCATGAAATTGCCTTCAATGGCAATTTCTGACGAGTCACCTGGAGTTGGACCTACATTCTTGTATTCAGGATAACATGGCCGACCAGCAACATTGTCCAGTTCGGCAGGTGGAGCTACATTACCGTCACAATTGAGATTGTGATAATCGATAAGAAGCATATTGTCGGTCTGCAAACGATGCGCCAACAAATCGGTGTGACTGTGTTGTTCATCCTCAATTTCAACAACAGGGTCAATCCATTCGTCTGCTTCTGAAGAGGATGAAGAATCTTTGTCGTCGCTCAACATCATGATGTATGCTCCAATGGAGAGGAAACTTACACAAATGAGTCCTACCATTGCGTAGACCAAAATTTGGTCTGCTGCATTTGAATCTCGAGTCAGTTTTTGGTTAAGCATCGATTCACCGAAAGAGCAGTATTATTTGAACTGATGGAGAATTTACCTTGCGATTATTTATCAATGGGGTTCTTTCAATGTACATCATGGACATTCGAACTCGAGCATTGGTGCTGGCCGTTTTGTTCACCTTGTTGTCAAGTTCACATGTTGTTTCAGTGCAAGGTCACACGGCAAGTTCGTTTACAGTATTGGTACAAGAAAATGGATTTTCACAAACCAGCCCAGAAATTATTCAAAACGATTCAATCGTATGGCATAATATCGATAATTCTTCGAACATAACGCATAGATTGGTGTATGACCATGATGGAGATGGTTTGTACAACGGCACATTTGATTGGGATTCAGGTGAACTGCATGCTTACTGCGAACGCGATGAGAACAACACAAAGATTGACTCAAATTGTTCAACGAGTTTCATGATTGTTTTTGATATGAATTGGACTGTAGGAAATTATTCTTACATCGATATTCGTTCAGACAACACCACTGCAAATGCAACCATACGAGTGCTTGCGGATACCGGTGAGCACATCGAAGAAAATGTACCTGCAATCGGTAGTACATTTGGCGTTGCTAACAACGACAACGAAGTTGAAGAAGAACAAGAAGATTCTGAGTTGACTCCTGAAAAGATGTTGCTGTATGTCGGGCTATTCACGGGAGGGACTTCTGTACTCTTGTTGGGTGTCTTGATAATGCGAAGATCCGGTAGCGAAAATTTTGGCGATGTCAGAGAAGAAGCAGAATAAACGAGAATTACCTTTGACTGGTCCGCGAATCCTACCGACATCTCGTCTCCTCAAGAAACGTGAGACACATCGCCACAAATGATATACATTGAATCAAGGTGTAAACGGTATGGGAGAAAGCCACACCTTTCTCGCAAAGACAATTCATTGGCTGTTTATTGTTCTCTATGCTTATGGTATATTCAAACAAATCGAAGATATCGAACAACTTGAAGACACTGGATTACTGATTTTTGAAGTGATTTTTGCAAGTGTCTTCCTTCTTATCGTTATTATGCGCTATGTCTACATGCGACGTTTTGAAACGTTTCAGGGCGCAACGGTTCCGGTACCCAAAATGCACAAATATTTCGCTAAAACCGTTCACAGATTGATGTATTTGTGTTTGATTTTGTTACCGATTACCGGTCTGATGATTGCGGGTTTGTATTCTCAAGGCTATACCAATGAAGACCAATTCATGCTGAATTCTGCTCTTGAAATCCATGGGCTTTCTGCTGACTTGAGTTACCTTCTCATCGTCATTCATATTGGGGCCGCTTTCTGGTCACGAATCAAAGGCGAAGGCGTGTGGTCGTCAATGGTCCCTTTGGAAGGAAAACGGAATTTCAAACAATCAATATGTTGCTAAAATTTCAAAAATTGAAGAGAAATTTTATCACAAAATGGATGAATTTTGGTCAAGTCGTAAATGATTCGATAATTCGCTGAGACACCTGTTCAGCAGACAGAAGAGCGCCCTCTACGCTCCCGTGGACGGTATGGTCACCGCATTCATACTCTCGAACGGATTCAGAAAGTTGTCCAGTGAGTGCTTGTTCAGAGCCGACTTCGGGCAAAGCATGCTCAATGTGTTGAATGGCAAGATTCTGCCAATCATCAACTTGAGCGCCAAATATTGAATGCAGTTCTTTTATCACCTGTTCTTGAATTGCATCTGATGTCGTTAAATCTCGTTTTTCTGCGGCCTGTCCTACCACAGTTACGGTAACCAATGAGCGACCTGATGGAGCGTAACTGGATTGAATGTCAGAGGGGACTGCAATGTGTGCAATCAATTGTGTTCCCAACTTCACGTCGCCGTTAAGAACAATGTGCTTTGATTTTAGAGGAGATTTTGGTGCATCGAAATGCAATGTCCAAACATGGCGTTTACTCTGTTGACGATTTGGGTTGTATGCATGAACCACTGCATCAAACTTTTTGTTTTGACCAGACACTTGAAGCGTGTGTTCATCGACGAGTTTGATTTCTGCGTTCAAGTGAATGCGTTCATCACCGATTAAATCTGCTAAGTATCGAGGTGCTGCAGCAATACCGCCTTTCGGTAGAATCATGTCGCCCTGTGACATCATTCGGAACACAAAACGAAACATTCGTTCGTTTGTTCGAAGCTCATTTTCAAGGAAAATTCCAGAAAACAATGGATGAAAAAACCGATCAATCATAGATTTGGAAAAACCTCTTCGCTTCAGAAAAATTGCCGTCGTGTTGTTTTCTCCTTCAAAAACTCGCTCAGTATTTCCCCGGCGAACAAATTGTCGAAGTCGAGCAACACGAAGCAAATCAAACGGTGATGCAAAACCACTTAATCCTCCAAGAAGACCTTGAATTGGTCGGCGAAACGGGTCGGACAAACGCCAAAATTTCGTCTTCTTCTTCCTTTTTTGAACGACAACAGCGCCCGGTTCGAACGCCTTTGCTCCGAGTTTCTCAAAATCAAACGCCCGCTGTGATGTTGGATAACCGGTCTGCATAACATGAAAACCATGATCGATCAAAAAACCGTTTAATTCGTCGGTCATCATTCGACCACCGATTCGGTCCGCCTTCTCATAAATGTGTACATCATATCCAGCCTGATGAAGAATTGAACCACATCGCAATCCTGCCAATCCCGCACCTAGAATTGCTACGGTTCGGCTCAATCAATCACCTCAAATGTTGAGTTTCTGTTTGAATTCGTCCAAGAATGGCCCCATTGATTGGATAAGGAGAGCATCGGGGTGAGTGCGGATAACAAGTCCATCCAAATACATGAGAGCGCGAATAATTGGGAATGCCTCCTCGCCAAAATTCGCTCCTGCATGTTCGACCGCTGCACGTACAGTCTTCATCATGATTCGTGTCAGACTCTGTTCACCAACGGGTTTGTTTTCAAAATCATGATAGATTTCGCCCATGGTTGCGTAATATTTCTTCAATTTCTTTTCGTTCGGTGTCAATTCGGTCATGGCAAGTAACGCTGTGAATGCCTCTTGCCGCTCTTGGCGAGAAAGGTGTTCAAAGAAGGTGAACAAGGAGTGAGCGACGTGTTTTGGCGCATGACAAATGGCGCCGTTGTCGATAAAGACAAACTTTCCATTCTTGTCGACGATGCAGTTTCCAGGATGCAAGTCGCCGTGGAATGTACCAATACCGAACAAGAATGCTCCATGAATACGGAAAAACTGCAAGAGGAAATCCCAGCTGAGTGCCTTCTTTTCAATGCCTTCTTCGAGCGACATTCCTTCGATGTATTCCGAAACAAGAATATCTTGATTGGAGAGATTTGGGTAATAGATCGGGAAGCGAAGTAACGACATTTCGAAACTTTCTGTAAGCGAACTCTGAATGCCTTTCAGTTCGTCTGCCCCTTTGATTTCGTTTCGCAAATCCAGTTCCCGTAATGTGTAATCTGCAACGTGATTGATAAGGGCCATGGGATTTCCGACCTTCCTTAATTTAGGAGCAAAAATCAAGAAAATTCGCAACCATCTTCGCATTCGTTTGACTTCTTTTTTGAATTCAACTGCGTTGGTTTGTTTGATGAATTTGATGACGACCTCTTCACCTGTTTTCAATCGACCACGATGCACTTGTCCAACCGATGCTGCTGCAAGTGGTTGGTCATCAATGAATTCGAAGGCATCGACGAAACCTTTCGGTGCCTTGTTTGAAATTGTATCGTGCAAACTTTCTGCCTCAATCGATGCTGCGTGTTGATACAATTGCTGCAGTTGTCGACACTTTTCAACGCCAAGTAAGTCGGGGCGTAAGGCAAAAATTTGAGCAAGTTTCACCGCAATAAGTCCTTGACGTTGAATCCAATCAAGGTCTGCGGGCTTCTTGCGCAAAATTTGGCGCATGAAGCGAAAGAAGGTGAATGCCCGCATGGGTTTAGTTTCGAACTCCAACTTATCAAAGAATGTTTTTTCAGTCGGATTCCTCGTCGAGTTCCTCGTCGATAAAAATGAGTGTGTAGCGCCATGTCGACTCTTCAGAATCCTCAATTTGTTCACGTCGAATCCGTACATTTCCGTCTTCTGGATATCGAGCCATTAAGGCTCCTTCGATAATTCCATCATCCAATTCCCACAACGGCAAAGCCTCTTTCGAATCGGAATTTGCCGGATGAGCAAGACGAACAATGATGTGGAAGAACGGGTCACTATCGTAATCCAGTTCCCCGAGTCCCGCATGCTCCCACCAATCCATAAGTTCATTCAAATATTCGACATGTCCTTCGATCTTTCGAAGACTAAAGGTCAATTCTTCTCCAATTCTTTGACCAACTTGGCGTAGCATTGTATTGATATCGATGCCCAATTGGTTGAGGCTTTCAACGGTCCCGTCTTGCAAAGCCGCACGGGCTTGATTGAAACCTCGGGTCGAGGCTAAGTACGATTCAGGATTAAACGGTGTATCCTTCTCTGGTAAATCAGAACTGACTTGAAGGGCTTCACGGAACTGGTCAAGGAACGAACCCTTCCCGACCGTAAGTCGTAAGGGGTCGACAATGCGTTCTTCAGTGAAGCGTTTCTTAGCGCTTTGAAAATCAACAGCCTTGTTCCAAATCGCTGAAACAAAATCAGAATGTGAACTGCTGAAAACATCCGAATTAATCACCAATGCGGCATCTTCACGACCGCGGCCAACTGGATTTTCTTCAACATGCAAAAATTGGATAACGTTGTTTGTATCCTGCAAAACCCCAAGAGCGTTCACCTCATCAGTGTGGCGAATTTCAATACTCTCGTCAAGTTGGTCGTAGAATCGAACTGTACGTCGGTCAAGTTGGGCTAGCACCGTAACAACAACACCTCGTTTTGATGCTGAGTTTACCTCATCCAAACCCGATGAACGACAGAGGTGTAAAATTCCAAAGCGGCCTAACAAAAGTATCAGACGTTCTTCAGCTTCGTCAGCGAAATTTGCGATCTTCTTGTGAATATGTTCACGCCCTTTGAGTACTGCAAACTTTGCGTTTGTGTCCTCTGAGGATTCCTTGCTGTCCTCGTCGTAATCTGACTTAGCACCAGACATCAACTTCTCAAACGATTGACTGGTACGGTCAATTCGTTCTCGTTGGTCTTTAATCAAGCGTTTGAACAGAACTGGAAGAGATGAACATGAGAATCGCATCGGCCTATCAGCCGTTACGCTGACAAGTCCTATCTCAGTCAAGCGAGAAAGCGAGTTGTAAGCATCCAATCGGTTGGTACCGAGTTCTTTGGCCAGTTCACTGGCTTTCAGTTCCTTGGATGTAGACAATATGACTACAGAACGAGCCTCTCTTTCCGATAGACCTGCATCTTGAAACAATTCTGTCCAATTCAAACCATTTCCCCTCCTGCAGAAAGGGAACTGAATGCATCAAGGATTCGGGCAACATGCCGGCGTGGCCGGAACAACCAATCGTAGCAATAGTGAACTTTGCGATCTGGCCCGATTAAAAACGAGGATTTACTGGGAAATATGCCAAGGTGAACAGGAACGCCGTAAGCATCTGCAACATCTCTTTCAGGGTCACTCAGCAAAGCGAACGGTAAGTCAAGTTCTGTTTTGAATCGCCTATGGTCCTCCAATGAATCTTGGCTGACACCAATAACTTCAACCGGAGGTGTCAATGACTGAAACAAATCGTATTGTTCTTTGAAGGTCAAACAGCCTCTTTTACAAGTCGGAGAACCATCTTTTGCATAGAAAAATATCACTTTCCATTTCCCATCGTAATCGGCAAGAGAAACCATTTCTTCGGTTGTCGAAGGGAGAGTAAAATTAGGTGCAACTTGTCCTACGAGTTTATTCCCCATACCTAACCCTCAGCGATTCGATTTGTAAAGTATCCTATACGTGATCAGGTATTAGGTGCCCCATTCGCTTGGCTTTCGTAGAGAGATAATGGTTATTGGTCTTGCACACACCTGTGATGTGAGGAAGACGCTCATCGATGCGAATACCGTTTGATACAAGACCCTCAATTTTGAGTGGGTTGTTGGTCATCAAACGAACACTGGAAACACCAACCTGTTTGAGCATGTGTGCGCTGAAGTCGTATTCTCGAGCATCAGCCGGCAAATCCAATGCAAGATTGGCGTCAAGAGTGTCCATTCCTTGATCTTGAAGTGCGTACGCTCGAATCTTGGCTTCAAGTCCAATTCCACGTCCTTCTTGCCTCATGTAAACGACTGCACCGCATCCTTCTTCCTGGATACGAGCCAAAGCAGCTTGGAGTTGTGGTCCACAATCACACTTTAACGAACCAAAGGCATCACCAGTCAAGCATTCAGAATGAATACGAATGAGTGGCGATTTGTTGGCTTCATCATCTAGACCGACGGAAAGGATGCTATGTTCGGCACCGCTTTTGTCAACGAAGACTCGCATTCTAAAATCTCCGTGCTCTGTAGGAATCATTGCGTCGGAGGCTATGTTAACTGAGACATGCTTATTTTTGTCCATGGCTATAATTTGGACCATTTGGATATAAAGAGATGTTTGAAATCTCAGATTTGAAAAACACTTGTTTATAACTCTCAAGTAATAAATCATGCCATGCACACCGTAGAATGCGACGTCGGTGTTGCGGCAATTGTACGCCGTGCACGAAGCATTCTGCTGGTGCAAGAAGCCCATGGCAGGTACAAGAATTGCTGGGGGCTACCGAAAGGATACGTGAACAAAAACGAATTACCCAGCCATGCAGTGCTACGTGAATTGTCAGAAGAATGTGATATAGACGGAACCATTCGCGGCGTGCAATCAATACGAGAACGGCTGTTGGATGGAACCCCCGCGATATTCATCGCATACCTTGTGGACATTGATGATGACCAGCAACCAAAACCTGGCGAAGAAGTGCTTACAACCCGATTCGTTCGTGCTGAGGAATTCGATCAGTTGGAATGGATTAGCGATGCTATGCACTCCATGGCCATCGGAGCCGTGAACTCAAATCAAGCCTTGCGAACCATCGACTACGAAGGCGAGCGCGGTCACCCATACATGCTTCATACCTTGCCTAAATCATGGGGTGGGGAAGCATGAATACTCGTTTGACCGATCGAGCTCGCGACTGCAACCAAAAACTTGAGAACAAAGAAGGTAAATATGTTCTTTACTGGATGATTTCAAATCGGAGATTTAACTCAAATGCTGCACTTGAACATGCAGCAAACCTTGCCCATGAACGAAACGTTCCGCTACTCGTTCTCGAGGAAATTTCAACCAGTCACGAGTTTGCAAACGATCGCATCTGTACGTTCATGATACAAGGGATGCTTGAAAACATCAGAATCTTCAAAGACAACAAGATTCGCTATGTACCATGGGTAGAGACACCATTGAGCGGACATACTGGCAAACTCCATGAACTATCAAAAGATGCTGTTTTGATTGTTACCGATGATTTCCCAACCTACTTCCCATCCAAAGCAGTCCGACACGCAAGTCGTTCAATTAACCGAAAACTCATCGCAGTGGACTCAAACGGTGTGTTCCCAATGTCCTGGACCGAACGTGCCTTTCCAACAGCCCACGGTTTCCGTCGATTTGTTCATCAAAACTTCGTAGCATGTATGGAGACATGGCCCAAATTTCGACCGGTTGCCAAAGAACACTCTTTGTGGATTGACGATGAAACATTCAACGAAATGTCAAATCGTTGGGAATTCAACGTCACACCATACGAATGGCTATGGAGAGCCAGCGAACCTGGGAGTTCCGGTCGCGAAGCAATCTCGACCATTGATATTGACCACTCGGTTCCACCTGTCCCCCACGCTCGTGGAGGTAGAAGCACTGCGGTACGCATGCTTCAAGAGTTCCTGTCGAACAGACTTTACCGCTATGCCGATGACCGAAACAAGGTCGAAAATCCTGCAACAAGTGGTCTATCGCCTTGGTTCCACTTCGGACATATTTCTACGGTTGAAGTGGTCAATCAAATTCTACAAACCAGTGGCTGGGACCCCGAGTCAATCCAAATGCCGCGTAAAGGTTCACGCGAAGGTTGGTGGAATCTTGACCGAGCAATAGAGAGTTTCCTCGACCAGATAATCACTTGGAGGGAACTTGGATTCAACAATGCATACCATATCCCTGAACACAATAAATTCGAGTCGTTACCGGACTGGGCAAAAACAACGCTCTTGGAACATGCAAGCGATGAACGTGTCCAATACACCTTTGAACAAATCGAAAAAGCCGATACGCACGATGAAATTTGGAACGCTGCGCAACGACAACTCGTTCGTGACGGGATTATTCACAACTATCTTCGCATGCTTTGGGGTAAAAGAATTCTCGAGTGGGCTCCATCGCCTGAAGAAGCTGCTGATTGGATGATTCAACTCAACGATCGTTATGCATTGGATGGAAGAGATCCGAATTCCTACACCGGAATATTTTGGGTTCTTGGAAGACATGACAGAGCATGGGGCCCAGAACGAGCAATTTTCGGAAAGATTCGTTACATGTCATCAGCCAATACGCGTCGCAAGTTTGATTTGAAGCCGTATCTACAAGAGTTCCGTTACTGAGGTGGTTGTTTGGAATTTACACATTCTACACAAGTCGAAACAAACGTCGAGGAAACTTTTGCATGGCACGAACGAAAGGGTGCTTTTCGACGTTTGATGCCCCCATGGGAACAAGCAGAACTCGTTTCCGGTGAATCTTCGCTTGAAGACGGTACCAAACTTACATTCAAGTTTCCAATGGGACCAATAAAAATGAAGTGGGTTGCTGAACATTCTGGGTACAATCCCCCGCATAGCTTTGCTGATACAATGGTCAAGGGTCCATTCAAAACCTGGCATCATGTACACTCATTCGTTGAAACAGAAAATGACACGTGCAGAGTTGATGACCGGGTAGAATATACGCTCCCAATGGGCACACTTGGTCGAATTTTTGGCGGTGGCAATGTTCGAAAGCGTTTACAACGTATGTTCAAAGCCCGTGAAATTCGACTTGCTAAAGACTTGAAACGCTACCATAACTTCGCCCACATCAAAAGGAAAAAAATCTTGATTGCAGGCTCATCTGGCCTTATTGGGCGCCAATTGATTGCCTACTTTGGCACTTCAGGGCACGATGTATGGAGACTGGTAAGAAGAACTCCAAAGGAAAACGAAATTCAGTGGGAACCAAGTCAAGGAAAAATCAAGGCGCAGGAACTCGAAGGTTTTGATGCAATCATTCACCTTGGTGGCGCTGGTATCGGAGACAAGCGGTGGACTAAAAAACGGAAAATCGTTCTTGAAGAAAGCCGCACCAAAAGCACTCAACTTCTCTCTTCGACAATTGCTCAATTACAAAACAAGCCTGAAGTGTTCATCGTATCCAGCGCAATGGGATACTATGGAAGTAGAGGAGATGAAAATTTAACCGAACAATCAGCCGCAGGAACAGGTTTCCTACCCGATATGTGCGTCGCCTGGGAAGCATCAGCACAAGCTGCAAAGGACGCCGGTGTTCGCACAGTTCACTGCCGCACAGGACTCGTATTGGATGCCACTGGTGGCGTATTGAAGAAGATGTTACTGCCTGCTCAACTCGGTGCTGGCGGTCCAATCGGATGGGGGAAACAATGGTACTCATGGATTTCAATGGACGACCAAGTCTACGCTATTGATCACCTTATGATGTCTACCGACTGCGAGGGGGTGTACAATTTTGGTTCACCAAATCCAGTTCGACAAAAGATGTTTGCCAAAGTGCTAGGAAAAATTCTCAGGCGCCCGTCGTTTATGCCTGTACCTCCATTTGGAATTTGGTTCCTCATGGGGAAAATGGGTGTCACTTTGGCAACCGATAGCAGCAAAATGTTGCCAAATCGATTGACTGAAAGTGGCTATGAGTTCCAGTATTCTGACCTCGAACATGCTCTGCGTGACGCACTTGGAAAGTGGAAAAAATAACTTCATACCGGCGCAGTACTGGACCATGAAGCCATCGGCTTGTGCCAGTCTCGCAACTG
>JASLVU010000037.1 GCA_030741225.1 Candidatus Poseidoniaceae archaeon
AACAGGGACACATTACCCCGACGGACCTCAAGAAAGAGGTTGGGAGGTTGCATACCATCTCCTTAGACAACCAATCACCAATCAATTGCCTGATACCAATACAGTATATGTGGCAGAGAAATTGGATTGAAAATTAATTCCAATGGAGTTCGAAGTACTCATCCCATTAGAGAATAATGATTCTACAACAGTTACAACAGTTCAGCATATCTGGGGCGGATCAGATTGGAATGAGAAAGAGACATGGGATTTGGTTGGCATCAAATTTGAAGGCCACAAAAACATGCATCGTGTTCTCAATCCAAACGACAGCCCCGAAGGTTTTCACCCTCTTCAAAAGCAACACAAGATTCGATATCACGATCACAACGAAATGTACGATGATGCTCAAGGTTTCATGCGTAAGCCGGCGGATGAGGGCCGTGTAAAGTGAGGGATTGTTATGGCACAAATGTGGATTACAATGGGGCCTCAACACCCGATGACACACGGGCTGTGGACATTAAGAGTCAAAGTCGACGGTGAAACCGTCGTGGATACGGAAGCTGAACTCGGTTATATCCATCGAGGTGTAGAAAAAATTTGCGAATCTCGTGATTTCACACAAGTCACACCATACTGTGACCGATTGTGCTATGTGAGCGCAATGACATGGGCAAATTCGTATATTTATGCTGCTGAGGACTTGCTTGAGGCGGAAGTTCCTGCTCGTGCAGAATACATTCGACTTATCTCTGCTGAATTGCAAAGGCTGGCATCACATCTCATGTGGTTAGGGGCATTTGGCCCTGACATTGGAAATTTGACTTTGATGACATGGTGCATGCGTGATCGTGAGATGTTCCTTGACCTCTTGCAAGAACTTGGAGGTTCCCGAATGCATTACAACTACCCTCGGATAGGTGGTGTCAAGCGTGATATGCCAATCGGCTTTGCCGACCGAGTCGTTGCAAAGACGAAACTCTTTGAAAAGCGTCTTGATGAATACGAAATGATGCTCGATGAATCGACCATTTGGTTGGTCCGTCTCCAGGGCGTAGGATACGCAAACGCAGAATCGATGGTCGACGCTGGCGTCTCAGGTCCGAATGTACGGGCAGCTGGAGTGAACTATGATGTTCGATGGGCACATCCTTACTCAGTCTATGATGAAATCGATTGGGAGCCTGCCGTTGAGAAACCAACATCGGTCAAGGGCGCTGACTGCTACGACCGATATCGTGTCCGAATGGAAGAAATGCGTCAATCTTGCCGTATGGTTTTGGATGCACTCAACAAAATTCCTGGTGGCAGAAACACAAACTATGCGGCCGGAGATGAGATGATTTACACCAAAGCTCCAACTCGTGCACCCGAAGGAGCAACCGGTTTCAGCAATTACGAATGCACTCGTGGAGCATCCCAGTTCTACATACAGGGTGGCGGAGAAGGTCGTGGAAAGAATCCATACCGAGTCTCTATACGGTCTCCTATGTTTATCACCATCCCCTATGTTGCCAAGACAATGATTGGTTACAAGATTGCAGATATTCCAGCGATTATGGGGAGTTTTGACCCATGCATAGGAGAGACGGACCGCTGAGGTGATTTACTATGGATGACATCTACGATTTACGCAGCATATTCCTCGGTAAAGACAGCCTTGTCTACTCACTCATCACCGGTGGGCTTGAAGGCACACCTCTCGAAGAAAGTTCAGGAGACCTTGCCTTCTTAGCAGGGACCTTTGCCGTCGTAAACATCGTCTTTTTGATGCTGTTTTTCAGTCAATTTGCCATTTTGTGGATTGAGCGAAAGGCAGTTGCACGGATGAACGACAGAAGAGGTGCGACCACCGCTCTTCGCTCACTGTGGGTTGGTGAAAACGGTGTTACTGCTGGTGAATGGTGGAAAATGCTTCCCTTTGGCGGAGGGATTGTCGGTGCAATCAACAAGTTCCTCAACAAGAAATTCGGCAACAGGGACGAGAAATTCGCTACAGTTGACCGAGTGAACAATCGTTCGTGGATGGGGTATTCGATTCTCCCAGGTTTCTTCCAAAACGTGGCTGATGGGATGAAATTCCTGCTCAAAGAACACATGGTGCCTCGTCGTGCTGACAAACTCATTTTCGAAGTATCTCCGTTCCTCATTGTTTCTTCTACATTGCTAATTTTGGGAATCATTCCGTTATCAAGTGGCATTTATGCAACCAATCCAGACCTCTCAATTCTGTATGCAATTGCAATTTTTGGGATTGCTCCTATCGGTGTTTTCTTTGCAGGATGGTCTTCAAACAACAAGTACACGCTCATCGGGGGTATTCGTTCTGCAGCTCAATTGACCGCTTACGAAATCCCTCTTTTGCTCACGCTTTTGTCCGTTGCAATCCTTTCCGGGACATTCAACATCATCGAGAGCATTCACTTCCAGCATGCTGCAGGCTCCTGGAACCTTTTCCTCATGCCTCTTGGGGCAGTTTTGTTCCTCGTGACGATGATTGCTGAAGTTGAGCGAGTTCCTTTTGATATGCCTGAGGCTGAGGCTGAATTGGTCGAAGGATGGTGGACTGAGTACGGCGGAATGCGTTTCGGTATGCTGTTTATGGCAGAGTATATTCGAACATACGCTGCTTGTTTCTTGTTTACGCATTTCTTTTTGGGCGGATGGCATTTACCTTTCCAAGGCACCATCAGCCAGATTCCGGTTTTGGGAGATGCATATGTCCTCATCCCCGGTGCCATTGTCGTTCTTCTGAAGACATGGCTTGTTTTCCTTGTTGTGTTTGTATGGGCACGTTTCTCATTGGCCCGAATACGCACAGATCAGATCTTGGAATTTGGATGGAGAATGCTTCTACCTCTCTCCGTTGTGCAAGTCGTTCTTTCCGCCATTTATCGGTTGTATTTCTTCCAACCAGAGAATCTCAATTATGCTGATGAAGGTGGCAACGCATGGGATGCCTTCGGAATTCCAATGCTTATTCCAATCGTGACGACATTGTTTTGGGTCGGTGTTTTCTATGTTCTTCTTAACGATGAAGATAAAGACGCTGCGCCTGATAGAATGTACCACGTGTACACATTACAACCCGCAGGAACGCACACTCCGGGTAAGGACTGAGGTGATTAAACATGCCAATGCATCCACACGCAAAACCGAATTTCAGAAACCTCTTTTGGTATCCGTTCAAGATTACTCTCGTTACTGCTTTGAGGACTTTTCCATTCTTTGGTAAATGGTTTGGAAAACGTCTTGGTTGGGGTTACCACAACACTGAACACCCAGAATTCCTCGACGATGGGAGTAAATCCCGAGCCGGTAAGACTTCAGATTTCAACGATATTACGGTGCAGACTTTTGCTCCTGACCGTGTGACATCTGATTTGTTCCCAACTCTTTGGAAACCGCAAACAGTTCAATATCCATACGAACGACTTGAAGAAATGGAGCCATGGCTGTTTGTTCCGGGGAACTACAACGGTCGTATCGGAGTTATTTGGGAAACATGCACTGCATGCAAATTATGCGTCACAGCGTGCCCTAACGATTGTCTCCACATGACGACAGAACTTCGCGTCGATGTTCTCGACGGTGCAGATGGTGAACACGGTGGAATGGGTGGAGAACTCGAAGTTGGCGGCCATGCTGCAACCCTCCTGCCTGAAGTGGCAGCAACTCTTGATGATTTTAATCACGTCACAGCTCACACCGACACTCCTAACGAGTGGCGTTTCGGAGAAGTATTGGATCTTTCAGGTTCAACTGCAACTGTTCGATGGAACGATACGGGTGAAGAAATTACCATGGAGCAGAGTGATTTGCGAGTGGCAGATGATCAAATTGTTTCAGGACGTATCGACTTGGGGCGATGCATGTTCTGTGGATTGTGTATGGAAGCATGTGGTTTCACATCTTTCTTTATGACCAATGAATACGACGGAATGTCTGGTTTCACCCGACAAGATTTGTGGTTTGATGCTAGCCGAACCCGTGTGTTGCCTTCGATTCACCAAGAAGCAGTTGATACTGAATTGGCAAAGCGAGCCACCAAAGAACGTACCAAGCGTGCAAAGAAAGCGGCTAAAGCAAAGGCCGCTGCTGAGGAGAGTGCTTGAGATGGATATCGCAAGTGTTGCTGAAACAGGTGTTTTCTTTTTGTTTGCAACAATTGCGATACTCGGCGCTCTTGGTTTGGTTTTGGCTCAAAGGGTCGCCCATTCTATGCTTTCACTCATTTTTTCATTTATGGCCGTTTCAGGAATATTCATTCTCTTGGGAGCAGAATTTCTTGCAGCAATTCAAATTCTTGTCTATTTGGCGAGTGTCGGTTTGGTTGTTTTGTTCGGTATTATGCTTACTCGAAGGCAAATTCTTGAGGAGGACTTTGAATGAAACTCGTATCCTTATTCACCCGTATGGGCCTACTTGCCTTAGGAATGATTCTGGTATCTGTTCTTAGTGCTGACAGCGTTTGGGCGAACAGCAGCGATGATTATCCAACAACCAGTGGATTGGCTGACTCGCTTCTCACTGAATGGGCATTGCCTTTGCTCATACTCGGCATTCTCATGTCAATGGCAATGATTGGTGCAGCATATCTTGTTCGTGATGAGCGAATGGAAAATCTTCTCTGGGAGTTTGGAACCGGTGAGGCACAGGTTATCGAAGTAGAAGAGGAAGACGATGACGACAATACCGTCGATGCCGTGGAAGAAGAAAAGGCAGACGAGTCTGAAGACGAAGAAGAGGTAGAAGAGGTAGAAGAGGTAGAAGTTACAGAAGAACCTGAAGAACCTGAAGAACTAGAAGAGGCGGACGATGCTCAAGAGGCTGAAACTGTCGAACGTCAGGCTCGCATGGACGAAGAACTCGAGGAACGCCGAAACCGTCTGGAAAGTTTGGACGAAAAGGCACGAAAGAAGGAAGAAGAACTCATTCGTGTTGCTGAGAAAGCAAAGACAATCGATTTCAGCACTCTGGGTTTTGCCAGTGCTTCTGACGCCGACGATTTGCAGAGAATAAAGGGCGTTGGCCCGTTTATTGCTGAGAAGTTGAATGCCCTTGGAATCTATACCTTTAGCCAACTGGCCAACATGACTCCAGAAATTGAAGAAGAAGTCAACGTGGCTATTGAGTTCTTTCCAGGCCGAATCAAGCGAGACGAATGGGCGAATCAAGCCCGTACGTTGCTTGGAGGTGAAGAAGAATGATTGATCCAGCCTTAGTATCTGCACTCTCTGCCTTGATGTTTGTTATTGGACTTGGCGGAGCCTTCACTCGAAAGAACGCAATTATCGTTCTCATGTGCATCGAATTGATGCTAAATGCTGCGAACATGCAATTTGCTGCAGCAGCAGTCCATCATGGTGATGCGACCGGATGGGTTTACACTCTTTTTGCTATTGCAATTGCAGCCAGTGAGGTGGCGATTGGATTGGCTATTTTCCTTGCTGTTTACGGGCAACATGAAACAATATCACTGGACGATGTAGATGTCCTGAGGAACTGAGGTGTTTGAATGGCAGGTGCAGAAGCTACAAACACAATTGACTCACAATGGCTGGACTTTGCTCCGCTAATCATTTTGCTACCAATGATGACTTTTGCAGTTATCTTGTTCCTTGGCAGGGTGTTCAACGGAAACCCGTTTTGGAAAAATAAAATGAAGGAAGGTGGCTTAATTGCTCTTCCTGTGATGGGTGCAAGTCTCGTTCTCTCGCTCCTTCTCATCTCGGAATTTTTAGGTGGCTTCAATCCATTGAAAGTCTTCGACCCTGCAACAGTTGAGAAGATTGCATGGGTGAATTCTGGAGTCTGGGATGGCGGTAGCAGTGTGAAATCGGTTACCTTTGGCTTTGGAATCTATGTTGACCACGTCACTGTAATGCTGTTGTTTGTTGCAGCATTCCTTTGTTTGCTCATCAATACGTTCAGTATTGGCTACATGAATACTGACCCAATCAACGACAATCGAAACCACCGTTTCTATGCCGAGTTCGTACTCTTTTGCTCCGGTATGCTCGGTATGGTTCTTGCAGATTCCTTCCTTTGGCTGTTTATCTTCTGGGAAATAATGGGTCTCTGTTCGTATCTTCTCATTGGATTCTATTACGAACGACCAAGTGCAGCATCTGCGGCTAAGAAAGCGTTCCTTACCACTCGTATTGGGGATGTGTTCCTCATGATTGGGCTGGTCATGCTGTGGGACTTGTTTGGCTCACTCGATTATGCTGTCGTCTTCGATGAGGCAAAAATCGAAGAAGTTGCAGCAAGTTCAGCTGGAACCCTACAGTGGGCTCTAGGATTGATGTTCATTGGAGCTGTTGGTAAGTCTGCACAATTCCCGCTTCACGTTTGGTTGCCGGACGCTATGGAAGGCCCTACTCCAGTATCTGCCCTCATTCACGCTGCGACCATGGTCAACGCTGGATTGTATCTTGTTGCTCGCATGTTCCCGTTCTTTGGTGCAGAGGCATTGCACGGTGACTTGGACGACCTTGCCTTTATTATTGCAGCAATTGGTGGAATTACCGCTGTTATGGCTGCAGCAATAGCCTTCGTCCAGATGGATTTGAAGAAGGTCTTGGCTTACTCGACAATGAGTCAACTTGCCTATATTTTCACTGGACTTGGATGCGCAATGTACCTCGCAAACACCCTTGATTGGCACCATGATGATGATGCACATTACATCGTTGTGGTCGCCTTCGGTGCCGCATTGTTCCATCTTTTCAATCACGCAATGGCCAAAGGAATGCTGTTCATGGCCAGCGGTTCAGTGATTCACGAGGTGCACCATGCTCACCACCATCTGCATCACCATGACGACCACGGTGACGGACATCATGACGATCATCACGACGACCACTTCGATGCTCAGTCTATGGAAAACATGGGTGGCCTTGCCTCGAAAATGCCGATTACTGCTACTGCAATGCTCGTAGGCTCAGCCTCGATTATGGGATTGCCTCTTATCGGTGGATTTTGGTCTAAGGAAGGTATCATCGCCAATGCTTGGAGAGTTGCTCAAGAAGACCCCCGCTTTTTCCTCCCAGCAATATGTGTACTTCTCGGTGCAGCAATGACCGGCTTTTACATGTCTCGCATGTGGCTGAAGACATTTGCAGGTAAGCCAAACAACGAGGTTGCAGCCCATGTCGGACCGACCAACACTTGGATCAAGACGCCGTTGTTTATCTTGACTTTCGTGACACTGTCTTCGGTAATTTTCGCTGGATTGGGCTTCACGCATTGGGCTTCTGACAATTCCTATGAACTCGGTGAAAAAGGTCTTCTCAAGGGACTTCTCTATGAATTGGAACACGCATTTGCCAACTCGGATGCATTCTTCTTCGTACTTACATACATTGCTATTTTCCTTGGAGCCGTCATCGGTCCGGGCTTAGCAATGGCTCTTTATGGCGGAAAATTGGCAGAAGGGGAAGAGACAAAACCTTGGATGCGCCCAGTCATTCAACTCAGTGCATATATCCACAAGCGGTTTAATTTCGATAACAGTGCATTTGCAGAATCAACTCTTGCCACTGCACTTGAAAACAGGCTTTACATCGATGAATACTACGATAAGGCCATGATTCACATTGTGGCAGCATTCTCTACCAAAGCGGCTGAAGCCGATAGTGAAGTCATTGATGGAACCATCAAAGCAATCGAGAGCGGCTCACAATCACTCTCATCGGTTGTTCGTTCGATGACCACTGGTTCAGCCAGAGATTACATTCTCATGGTGGCGGTTGGAACACTCTCAATTTTCATGTTGATATGGGGGGTGGCTTGAATGCAAGATTGGATATCTCTACCGCTCGTTGGTTTCCCTCTGATTGCAAGCGTGATTCTCCTGGCATTTGTATCCAGAACTGATGCAAAGATGCGTGAACGACTTGTTGGCCCCGTTCGTATGGCATGCTTGGTGTTTTCACTGGTGTTGTTGATGGTCACAACCGGTATGTTCTTCCAGTATTTTGGAGACATCAGTTGGGAAGGAATTTCATTCAACAGCTATGAATATTACAAACAATATTCTTGGATTGAATCGCTTGGAATACACTGGACTGTTGGCCTCGATGCACTTTCATTCCCAATGGTTTGGTTAACCACATTCCTTCTGCCTGTGACAATTATTGCCACATGGAATGAGAAGAATGGTGCAATGTATTTCCCTATTCTTTTGGCAATGGGTGGCGCTTTAATTGGTGTCTTTGTCGCCTTGGATTTGTTCATGTTCTATGTGTTTTGGGAACTGACACTGATTCCTATGTTTTTCCTTATACTTGTGTGGGGAGGCGCAGATCGCAAGTATGCATCTCAAAAGTTCTTCATCTACACCTTCACTGCTTCGGTTGTCATGTTACTTGGATTGATTACACTCTACTTCTTCCAAGACCCAGGCAATCCTTTGGACTATGCCGGTACGATGACAGGACGAAGTTTCGATATTCCGAGTATCACACAACATGCATTTGCTGAAAACAGCGAAGGATGGTACCTTGGTGCCAATATCCAGAAGGTTCTGTTTGCCATGCTCATGCTTGGATTCTTGGTCAAACTTCCAGCAGTTCCATTCCACACTTGGCTTCCCGATGCTCACGTTCAAGCACCTACAGGTGGTTCAATGCTTCTAGCGGGTGTAATGTTGAAAATGGGTGCATACGGAATGTTCCGACTTCCCCTCAGTCTCTTCCCTCACGCACTTGAGTATTTCCAATTGGTATTGATGACGATTGGAATGATTTCACTGGTTTGGGGTGCGATTGTTTGTTTAGGTCAAACCAACCTCAAGAAGATGGTTGCATATTCATCGGTCTCTCACATGGGTGTCATTCTTATTGGAATTGCAACAATGCAACCGATGGGTTGGGCTGCCGCTCTCTTCATGATGTTCGCTCACGGAATAATTAGCCCGATGCTTTTCGCGGTTTGTGGCGCATTCAAACATCATTACCACAGCATGGAGATTGGTGCAATGCGAGGTATGGCCAAGCACTCACCGTGGATTGCAACCTCGATGATGTTTTCATGGATGGCATCGTTAGGACTACCCTTGCTTGCAGGTTTCGTTGCTGAACTGATGATGTTGATTGCACTTTGGTATTTCCTTGTCGCAGAGGGATGGAGCGTTTTCTGGATGGTAGGTCCTGCTCTGGTTCTTGCCGTTACAGCAGCGTATTATCTCTGGTCGATGCAGCGTACTATTTTCGAAGGTGGAGACGAAACCCAACCTCCAGAGTCGTTGCATGGTGAACCGGTTCCGGACCTTGCCTCACCCGAAAAGTTGGCCATGCTTATCCTAGCGGCTTTTACAATCCTCTTTGGTGTAATGCCGTGGATTGGTTTGGACATGATGCATGACTGGACAAAGCAAATCTTTGAAGGACTGATAATGCCAATCCTTGGCGATTTTAACGGAGGTGTCTGAAATGTCAAACTTGTCCCGAGTTGAGCCTTTTGGTGACGGCTTTGTTTCAGCCATGTGTCCGGAATTGATTCTTTTTGCCGGAATGCTCGCTCTCATTCTCATTCCAAATCTTGGTAAGGGGACGTTCCGTATTCCAGGTACTCAAATACGCCTTCCATGGCTCTTAGGTG
Organism: Candidatus Poseidoniaceae archaeon; assembly: GCA_030741225.1. GTDB lineage: Archaea > Thermoplasmatota > Poseidoniia > Poseidoniales > Poseidoniaceae > MGIIa-L1. Next base: position 9,589 of record JASLVU010000037.1, read on the forward strand.
GACAACGGTTCAAGATTACCAGCGATCCTCGTCTTCCATCTTGGTTAGCAACAATTACACTGACCGCTGCTTTCTTGAATGTCCTGTACATTTTTAGTCAAGGTTTAGACAGAACTCTCATTGTTACCGATTCTGGCAAAGAGTTGCTTCTCATCAACGGCTTTAGCCGATTGTTTGAACTTATTTTCTTCGGCGCTCTTGCACTTGCCTCCTTGGCCAGCATGAATCGTTTGCAGGTCCATGGAATCGGTTCAAAGGTATCCGAATCTGAACTTTACAACAACCGTCGACAAGCTGATTTCTATATCTTGATGGTTACCTGTGCTCTTGGAATGTCGGTTGTCGCCTTGGCACAAGATTTGTTTGTTCTGTTTATTGGACTTGAATTGGCTTCTTTCTCCACGTACGTGCTTGTTGCTTTCCTCAAGGAATCCAAGGTTGGTGCAGAATCCGGTATGAAATATTTCATCGTTGGCTCTGTGGCATCAGGTGTCGGCCTTTACGGTCTTTCTATGCTGTATTTGTGGGCCGGTTCGTTGCAATTTAGCGTCCTGTCTGTAGCGTTTGCAGAATCGGGAACTACCGCCCTTCCTTTGATTGGAATTGGCTTTGTGCTCGTTGGATTTGGTTTCAAGGTTAGCGCAGTACCGTTCCATTTCGCTGCTCCAGATGCTTATGCAGGCGCAACCAGCCCTGTTGCTGGTGTTCTTGCAACAGCAAGTAAGGCGATGGGTATGCTTGGATTGGTTCGAATGTTGTTGATTGTTGCAGCACCGGAGTCAAGCGATGGTAGTGCTATATGGCTCGTCTGTCTAGGAGCTATTGCCGCAATAACGATGACCTGGGGTAACCTTGCTGCACTGGGAAGCGACAATCCAAAACGAATGCTCGCCTATTCATCGGTTGCACATGCTGGGTATATGCTAGCTGCATTAACTGCAGTTGGAGCATGGAATTGGGATGCGACAGTCTCCGGAGATGCAAGTGCGGCTGCCGTCGCAGTAATGACTGCACTTCTCCTTCACCTCGTGGTTTTGGTTGCTTTCAAGTTGGGCGCTTTCCTTGTACTGTCTGTTTTGGAATCGGATGGTGGAGCGTCTCGTCTATCCTCGCTGGGCGGACTTGCAAAGCGAGAACCACTTTTGGCAGTCGCCATGTTCATTTTCATGATTTCACTTGCAGGAGTTCCGCCTATGGCTGGTTTCCTCTCCAAACTGCTTGTTATTATGGGAATTGTCCGTGTAGCGGTTGGGGATATGGGTGCCGAAATAGCAGACGGCGGAATTTATGCAATTGGTGATTTGCACTGGGTCTGGTGGCTTGCACTCCTCATGGTTCTCAATTCTGCGATTTCGATGTTTTACTACCTTCGAGTTGGCGTTGTTATGTTCTTTGAGGAGCCAGAAGAGGGCAGAGAAGGTCCTCTTCCTGCTGGCTGGCAAGTCCGGACTGCCATCCTTGCTTGTGTCTTGGTTACGCTGCTGGTCGGTGTTGCTGGCGATTCACTCATTCGCCTTTGTGAGATGGCGGCTCAGAGCCTCAACTACGAGTGGTAAGTGCCGCTTGTTGTAAACGCCCTATTGCGGGACTTTCATGCATCCCCTGCGGGTGTGGTATTCAAGAAGGGTCGACTGTTGGGTTAGAACGGTGAGGCTGTTTGGGTCGTCGATATGAAGAGAAAGTGGATGTGGAAGAACTCGCTCGTCTCGAATCTCCAGAGGATGCCTCAAGTGGAAAAATTCGAGTGAAAATGCCGAACCGTAAAATCAACGAAATGTTCGCCTTTGCTGAACAAATTCTCGGTGGCCGTCGTGTTACTGTTCTTTGTGAGGACGGTGAAACACGTATGGCGCGTATTCCTGGAAAGATGCGCCGCAGGCAGTGGGTTCGAGATGGTGATTTGATTATTGTTTGGCCTTGGGATTTCCAAGATTCAAAAGCTGATGTTAAGCATCGATACACGAAAACACAAGCCATGTACCTCTCCCGCAAGGGCGTACTGCCTAAGGAACTCGACTTCTTCGGCATGAATACTGCTATCGAGGATGATGATGATGAATTTTCAGACACTTTCGGAGTTGTGGATGAACCCGAAGAAGAAACAGTTGACGGTATCTTTGACGATGACGGAGACGACGATGATGATTTGTTCGGTTCGGCTGATGACGATGATGATGATGATTTGTTCGGTTCGGCTGATGACGATGATGATTTATTCTCATCGGATGATGACAACGATGAAGAAGAAGCTGCTGAAGTTGAAACGCCTCATGTACCCGTTGAAGAATATCCTACTGACGATAGTGAAGTGGATGATGATGACGATGATGAGGATTTGGAATCCTTATTCGGTTAAGCGATGCAAGACCCATGGGTGGGCGTATGGCGAAAAAAAGAGATTGGGAAGACGAATTGGCATCAAACAAACGCCAACGTAAACGCCATCGTCAGAACCGTCAAAACAAGTTGAAATCAACGACTGAAAAAGATCAAGATGATGCTTTTGCTCAAAACGAACAAGACCACTTTCTCAGTAATCTTGAAGCCAAGTCAGGTGCATTTAGCTGGATGAAAGAGAATCGTTACAAACGAATGTTTCG
>JASLVU010000038.1 GCA_030741225.1 Candidatus Poseidoniaceae archaeon
CCACCAGCTTTTGCAATATTAGATCCACTAATACCATCAAAGTCTACTGGATTTTGAAATCCATCTGGATCTGAACTAGTCCACATTGGACCTCTAAATCTCACTGTATCATCGGAATCTCTTCCATGACTTTTTTCATAAACATTCCAAAGAACGAAAGCATTAAACAGTTTTGGACCCCCTAAATGCCGCTTTTGGAATAGATTCCAAAGTTTATAGAGCCATCTTGAGACATCAAAGATGAACATTGAATCTCCCCAAACGCAGTTTCAGTCCATACATCACCACTTGGAGTAAAGAGAGGTTGAATTGATGCTGTAGCAAACAACAACGCCGAAAGTGGAGCCAGAGATACGTTCTGTTCAATGTGCGTGTAGGATATCGACGTCATGGAGTCGTCATATGGGGCCGGGCACCAACTTGAAGTTGTATTCAGTTCGTCTCCCAACAGCATGAGTTCTTGAGCAAAACTTGAATCTTCAGGGATCCCACTCACGTTCGTATGATTCTGTTGCAGCCACTCATGTGGAGTTTGAACGACAGCGAGAGGCTTTATTGGCCCGTATTTGGCAACCAAAACGGCATCCGGTGATGAGGCTCGGCAAAGAAAACTGTCTGGCAAACATGCACGAATCAATTGCGTGTTGTCTTGGGAATCTTGAACGACAACTTCTGAACCGGATCTCGACATAAAGCCGTCATCGGTCTCGACAAAAGAGGAGGGGAGCGATGAGGTGTCGGGATACCATCGAGGCGGATCATGACGGATGTAAATTTGCACAGATGAATTCGAATCTCCTGAATCCCATTCGATGAGAAACCATTCCTGGATAAGGAAAGATTTGGCAGTTAATTCATACAAATGTGTGAATTGTATCGTTGCTTCAACCCTTCCTTGTCTGTTGTTTGAATCAAGCAGATTGGTAATTACCACATCCCCCGTCATTTCGATACCCGTTAGTTGATTTGAACATTCAATGCAAGGTTCTGCGGTGACTTTTTGCGAAGTGAGATTGACGCTAGCAATAGCTCCTATCTTGAAATCAGACAAGCCAAAAGCATCCATCGCAGAGCGAGTTGAAAGTTCAATCACACCTGTCATCGATTCAAGTTGATTCGGCTGTTCTGCTTCGATTGGCTCGTTTGAGGATTGCAATGAAATGGCGGCAAAGAGAATGATGACAACACAAAACCATTCGAAAATGGATAGATTTGTCGCTTCGGCCACACAACGTCCAGCGGCCGCTGATGCTTAGCCTTGACCTTTGAGAAAGCCGTTGGTGGAAATCATGTGCCGACGGTGTAGTCGTCAAGGTAGGCAAGTTGCGCATCGGTCAAGACATCGATACTGAAACCGAGCGTGTCGAGTTTCGTAGTTGCAAGATCTTGGTCTTGTTCTGTGGTGATGTCGTACACTTCTTTGCCCATCGAACCACCTTCTTTGGCCAAACGGCAAAGTGAAAGGAACTGGTTAGCAAACGACATGTCCATGACTTCTGATGGGTGGCCTTCTGCTGCAGCGAGGTTGACCAATCGGCCACGAGCAAGCAAGAAAATACGACGACCGTCGGGCATCAAGAACTCTTCATTGTTGGCTCGAATGGTTCGAACTGAAGTTGCACGCTCTTCCAAATCGGTAATTTTGATTTCACAATCGTAGTGACCGGTATTGGAGATAATTGCTCCGTCTTTCATCGAATCAAAATGAGCACCGGTGATGACGTCTTCCATACCGGTTGCCGTACAGAAAATATCGCCAATCTTGGCTGCTTCGTCCATAGGCATGACGCGATAACCTTCCATAACTGCACGAAGTGCTGGGAGAGGGTCGACTTCGGTGATGACTACGTTTGCACCCATTCCTCGAGCACGCATGGCAAGTCCACTTCCACAGTGGCCGAATCCGGCCACGACAAATGTCTTGCCTGCGATGAGAACGGAGGTTGCTCGGAGTATACCGTCGATGGTTGACTGTCCGGTTCCGTAAACGTTGTCGAAGTCCCACTTGGTTACAGCATCGTTGACTGCGATTACTGGGTACTTGAGGTCACCAGCAGCAGCCATTGCTCGCAGTCGATGGACACCGGTCGTGGTCTCCTCAGTGCCACCAATGACGCCCTGAGCGTATTCGGATTTCTCGCCGTGTACACGAACAATCAAATCTGCTCCATCGTCGAGGGTTAGGGTAGGGTTGAATTCAAGGGTCCTGTCAATGCACCAATAGAAATCTTCGTTGGATTGACCGTGCCAAGCGTGGACGGAGTATCCTTCAGCAGCTAACCATGCAGCAACCTCATCTTGGGTTGAGAGAGGATTGCAGCCAGACCATGAGATTTCAGCACCTGCTGCTCGAATTGTTTCGATGAGAACAGCGGTTTCCTTGGTAACGTGCAGGCATCCAGCGACTCGCATACCAGCGAGAGGTTTGGTGCGCTCGGCTTCTTCCTTGAGTTTCGCCATGACAGGCATTCGGGCACGGGCCCAATCAACCAAAAGTGCGCCTTGTTCAGCCAGTTTTATGTCGCGGACGGTATACATCTCGGTCTTGTCCAAGTTATCCATGCCGTCGCCAAATACTCATCCTTATTGAATCCCCCGTAAAAGCAGGATGGTAGGGTTTCAAGATTCGCCGAGAAGAAGCTCAAAGCGAATTGTTCGAACTGTTTCCAGTCGTAACGTTACCATCGTTATCGATGATAATTGGAGTGCCTTCTTGCCATCCTGGGCAGTTTGAAGAAACCCAGTTACGAGTTGCCCATTCGCAAATATCGTAACCGCCAGATAGGATGCCTGAGCGCTTGATGTAGCCGACCTTAACGATGTCTTTGTCCTTTGAAAGAACGTTACCGAGTTGCTGGCTGGTCGTACCATGACGCATGGTACTGTTGATATGTTCCAGAATCTCGGCAGTATTGCGTGGTCGATCTCCTAAAAATTTCTTGATTTTTTCTCTGATTCTGGTTGTTTTCATGTGTTCTTTCCTCCTGTCATGAGGCCATTTCCCGTAGGGGGTCGGGGCCACTAAGACAGATGACCGAGGGTGCTCATATAACCCTTGTCCTTGAAAAGAGATGATAGTTACATTTCATATGCAAATCGAGTGTTATTTTCACACCTTTGTTTCCGAATGTAAGTAAAAACCAACTTTCTCCAGTGGAAATATGTAACTAATTGTAACTAACTAATAGTATAAACTGTAACATTTATCAATGCTCGCCAACAGCAATGGAACAAGGTGACTTTGATGTCAGGAAAACGCATCCGTAGCAGCCATCAACGCCGAGTGTTGAATTGGCTTCTCGATGGCAGTGGCACGGTTTCCGAGATTGCAGAAGCGCTGAATCTTCGCATGCCACACGCATCATTGGCGCTACGGCAATTGCGAGAGAGAAATGAGGTCAGCCGTGACGAACAAGGCAGTATTCGTGGAGCGAAACATCGACTGAATGAGGTAGGTCGAGCCAGGCTGAACGAGGATTTACTTTCTCGAGCCCGCCAACTTGCCACACAACGGCCTGAGAAAGCAGAAGGGATTGTGCTGGCGCAAGACGGAGCTCATGTCATGCTTGGTTATGTGAAACCACCATCGTCAAAGCTCCTTTTGCTGCCCAACCAAGGTATTGGAGCAGGAGGTGCACCCCCTCTATCCTCCAATGGAAGAAGAGGGGGGCGTTGGGCTGTACAGAGAACAAAAGAGATTCTGTGGTACACGCTCGATGATTTTGAACCAACGGAATTCCCGCAAAGTCTGCCATCACGCGGCACACTCACCGAATGGACCGAAGAGGTCGATCGTATTGGAATATTGAGAGCAACATTCCTCGATTCGAGTACTGAGTGGCCACTCAGCCCAGGCACATGGTTCACAGAACCAGCAAACCAGACACCATTACCACAAACCCTTACGCAAGGGAAGTACGCCTTAGGTCACGCAACTGGAACCGACATTCTCATCTCACCCCAAACTGGTGTCCACGGCCATTTGCCTGTATCGGTAAACCGAACCATAGCGCTCAATGCGATGAGTAAGGCGGCGTTGGTGTTTGAAGACCAATCCGCCAAGAACCCTTCTCGTACTCTGCCGGTCAATGCCCTCCGTTATTGGTTGAGAATTCTCCATCCAAGACTCTCTGCTGAAAAATTGGCAGCCAAATTTGAGGAACTGCGCGCTCACCTAGTGCACTCTTCCAAACAATCTCTCCCTGTGGCCGTTCAACGACGGATAGTATCTGACTTTGGTAAGGCAGATTGGAGAGATGATGAAATTTCGAGAATCAATTTTTCCGGTGTCTCACAGGACGGTGGTCGGGTCTTATTGGAGTGGTATCTCCAAGAGGAAAGCATGGAGTGTGTGGTAGAGTGGCCTTTTTCAATCGTCGATAACAAGGATTTGCTCAATCGTCTGCTTTCTTCAAGGAGGTGCAGAATTCTACTTACCTGTGAAGGCGAATACCATCGATTAAGCAATGCTTCATCTGTCCTTCGAACAGAAAAAACCCTTCGACAAGCGGTGATACAACTTGGTCGAGGTAAGCAGATACCGCTCTCTCTGTTGAGAACAACCAGTGAGCGTTCTTCGCTGAACACGTTTGAAGAAATCCCATCCTCGGCACTTGAATTGCTTTCGTCATGGGATGCAAACGAGGGTTTTACTCGGGCTAATTTCACATCAAAAACAGTACAGATTGAAGAACAAAAAGCAATGTGGTACGCACTTTCAACATATCCAAACGGTGATGAAAATTGGGCGAATTTGAATGAGAGTACTGCGCCACTTGCGGCTTGGATTGCAACGCCATCGCAACACCGTACCTCGAGATGGATTCGACTGCGTTCGAGTCTTCCATCAGGATGGGCTGACTTGCTGCCCATTGAACAATGCGAAACTGCAACGCTGATTTCCGCAATGCCAAAAGCCTCATTGAAGTGGAGTGATGCGGCTCTGGACAAGACTCGTCAGAGATTTATCAACAACGTGGAGTCCATTGTCAAATACGACCACTTCCTTCAAGACCACGAAATCGGTTCTTGGATGGCAACGTCGGTCTTACTGGCCTCAAATCAACTGCCTGAGGAATTTCACTCGTTGCTGATGCAAGCCTGCAGTCGATGGTTGGATGCACCGCACCAATCTCTCAAGGTCCTCGAGGCTTTGTTCCCAATTGGAAGTCCACTCTCGAGTCAGATTGAAGAATGTCTTTTGAAATGCAGAATGGCAGCGAAACTGCATCCTCATGATTCAACACTCTACATTTGGAGTACCTTACTGCAACGGCTTGAATCAAACGAACCGCTAACCCCTGAATTTCTTCGACAGGTGATGACTGAACTCCCTTCATCATGGTGGAGAGCGTGGGCAGGAGAGTGGCTGCAAATTCAATTGTCTTCATCATCCGGTCGTCGTTGGTTGGCATCAACCGAGATTCCTTGGGCTGCGTTGTTAGCTCGACCTGCAGGTGAAAGAGGGGGAATTCCTGCTTTACCGACAACCTATCCCGATGGGAGAATAGCGCTAAAGGATGTTCTGAATATTCTTCTGTTGGAGGATGGAATGGGGAAACCCGGATTGCTTGACGTACACGATATGCTTGCTACTTTCGAGCGAGGTGAATCGGTGCACTTCGGACGAACACATCCATTGGTAGGATGGCTTGCTCGTCCTGTCGATTCGTGGCCGGTAATGGGTTTGGATGTTCTTCATCAAGGAGATGCGGAGATTGGAGCGTTGCTTTATGCACGCTCATTTGCTTCAAACTTGGAATGATTCGATGATTTGAAAAGGGGTCGACAAGTGGATAACTTGCCGTACCCGCAACATCTGGCAGAGCTACTGTGAAATTGCTGTGAAGTCCGATACCAATGGTACGGTCCGCTATCGAAGACTGAAGTGACCCTTCGGGGAATGACCTTCGGTGCAAAGCGGTAAACCAACCGGTAGGTAATGGGTCCTCGTGCGACGACAGGATGAACACGAGACAACCAACCTTCTGGACAGCAAACCCTGACGCTGGGTCAGGCCCTCGAGCTTTGCGATGAAAAGGGCCGTTACGCGTCGGGGTACAGCTCCTCTTCTCTAATATGGCTCAAAACTGCCTTGTTTTTCCTCGTTCGAGGCGATGCAATCAAAGAGCCGCTCACTCCACCACGGTTCATGACCTCGACGCGGCGTTTTCGCTGTTGCCTTGTTGGGGGCACATTCGACCGGCTTCATGCTGGACATCGATTATTGCTTCATGCTGCAAGCAAAAATTCTGAAAAAATGGAAGTTCACATCACTTCGGATGAAATGGCGCACTCAAAATCACCGTTTGTTCAATCGTTTGAAGACCGTCGAAGTGAATTGCTCAATTGGGCAGATTCAGTAATAGGTTGCAAAATTACTGTTCACCAACTCAACGACAACTACGGCCCAGCACCTTCTCACGCTGCGGCCGATGCCATCGTAGCAACTCCTGAAACCCGCAGCATGTGCCAATCCATCAACGAACAGCGAATTGAAAACGACCTCCCAGCCTTGCATATCATAGAAGTCATGCATCTGGACGGGATTGAAGGAGGAATCATCAGTTCATCTTCAATTCGAAACGGACACATGGATCAAGAAGGCCATCCGTGGATGTCGTTGCATCAACGCCAGTCAACGCTCAAAATGGCAACAGCACTAGACAGTGAACTCAAAACTCCAATGGGTACGTTGTTTGAAGGACCTGAGGACGACCCTGAAATTGGCATGGCTGCTGCCTTGGATGGATTGCCTACACCACATGGAGTCATAATCACCGTAGGAGACGTGACCACGAAAACGATGCTGGACATGGGACTTATACCCGACATCGCTCTCATCGATGGTCAAACAAAGCGCACCGAATTGGAAGATGAGTTCAAAGTTGATTGTTCGCAGTTCGCTGTTCATTTGCATGCAGTTAATCCTGCAGGACTTCTTACCCCTTCACTTAACCAAGCGGTCGCCGAAGCACTTCGGGCTGAACAATCTGTAGTTTTGGAAGTGGATGGAGAAGAAGATTTAGCCCCATTGGTAATTCATTGTTTGGCACCCATTGGAACAGTGGTCATGTACGGTCAACCAAAGACTGGTGTGGTGGTGCAATACACTTCACTTGAAGTCAAAAGTAGGTGCCGACATCTCCTTTCCTTGTTCGAGGTGGAATGATGTCAAAAGAAAATCCACTTATCAGCCTAACAGTTTGTGTTCGAAATGGTGTTGATTGGGTTGATGGATGTATTGAATCTCTCAAATCGCAAACCTATCGGCCTATCGAAATTCTTGCAGTCGATGATGGCTCATCCGACGGCTCAACCGAAAAATTACTCGCTTGGCATGATGAAACTGCTGAAATTCCTGTTCGAGTCCATACTCAAGAAGCAAAAGGCCTCTCAGCAGGGCGACAATGGGCCGTTGAAAATTCCAATGGAGCATGGGTTGCAATCACTGACATCGATGTTCGACCTGAACAAGACTGGATTTCAAACCTGGTTGAGATGAGTGCTCCAATCGATGAAGATGAAACAGTCGTTGCAGTAACGGGAAGAACCGTATTCGAACATGAAGGCGATATCGTCAGCAGGTTACGCTCTGTTGAAATCGCTACCAAATACCGTTCAAGGCCACGAAGAACGAGTTTAGCAAACGGCCCATGTTCAATGTTTGAACGAGAAAGTTTGCTTGCTGTTGGAGGCTTTAATCCACAATGGTACCATGCTGAGGACATGGAAGTAAGTTTGCGGTTGAACGCTGCTGGCGGCACTATTGTGTATGCACCAGACGCCGTTGTTCATCACGTTCCCGAAAAAGAAACATCGAGATTTCTGGCCAAGCGAAGACGCGATGCGCGAGCACACATGAGAATTGTCAGACACTTCCCTCGTAGAAGGAGAAGCGGACCTGGGTTCGATTTCATCGGAAGTTCAACGATTGTGTTAACCGTTTTCCCGCTATGGATAATGGCACTTGTCTCCGGGATTCCGTTTGGCTTTTCCTTCTTCACCGAAGAGGATTGGACGTGGGATGTTGCAAAAACCCGCTGGCAGACTCAAATGTTGGTGATCACTGTATTGATGATGGTTGTTCACGAGTTTGTTCTTTGGCGCGGGCCGCTTGGCGTGGTCAATAGAGGTGCACTCAGCGCTGGTCGCTTCTCAATTCTTGAAATTCTGAGGGTGCGAAAACTCACCATGAAGTGGAGTATTGCGTTGTGGCAAGGGCTACTACTCGGAGCGAAAGATGCACTTCTAGGTCACAATGGACATCGAAGATTGTTCTCGAAAAAATCGAAGTAGGTTCAGTCGAGATTGTCGTCGCCTTCGGGCGCATTGGCAGCCATGAGCAGACCCAATCCAAAAGCAATCAAAGCGATGCTGATTGAATAGACTCCGATATCAATCCAGCCAGTGTTCACAATTCCGTAGTAGAAGTAAAACACGAATCCAAGCAAAAGAGACCATGCCCCGAACAACTTGTTCCATCCACCCAAGTCTGGGTCAACCAAACATGGCCATGTGTCGTTGATGATCAATCCTTTGAACCATCCACCGACACCGAGTTCTTGGTTCCCAAAAGTTCGGAATGCAAGAGATGTAAGGACTGCACAAAAACCGAGGAAGATTGCATCAGAAAGTACGACTTGAATTCCGTCTTCTGATTTTGGCTCAAATGCGGCGTTCCATGCTTCGAATGTCAGCAATCCGCCCCAAGAGACGTGATAGGTAGGGTGTATGTGGCCGAGAATGTTCAAAATACCAAGGAACAATCCGAATATGCCAATGGATGCATACCAATTTGCAGCAGTGGACGATGGATTCAACAACATAGAAAAGAAGTCTTTGCCAGTGTCGCTTTCTTCTGTGCTCATAAATCGCCCACCTACCTTTTGGATATAAGCACACCGAAACATTCAGCAGATTCGTTTCAAGATGATTGTGTTCAAAGTCGAGACTGATGTCGATACGGACGAATGAACACTTCCTCCATTTCCGATTCGGATTCAATCATGATTTCTTGAGCGTCCACATTGTTGGGGATGCATGAATTAATTTGTTTCGAACGCCCATATCTGCCCTTACTTATTGTTCGGGCAGTAATCAATCCGAGCATGTCCAAATTCGAGATTAAACCGGACACACGACGTTGCGTAAGTGCGTTGTGACCGATGTATCTGCAGGCTTGCTGGTAAACATCGTAAACTTCGCCAGTCTGAATGTTTCGCAATCCGTTCTTTTCGTTCAGCAGAACCGCTGCAAGAACAAGTTTTTGTTGACTTGGAAGAGAAGAAATAACCGGAATCATCTGGTCCCGTTCAATTTGGTGCTGAGCCATTCGAACGTGACGCTGTGTCACAGTATCATCGCCGTTCTGCTCGGCTTTTTCAGTTGAAACACGAAGCAAGTCCAGTGCACATCGAGCATCGCCGTGTTCTTGAGCTGCAAGAGCTGCGCACAATGCGATGACTCCGTCATCAAGAATCTCATCTTTCAGTGAGCCTTCAGAGCGCTGCCTCAAAATATCTTGAAGTTGACCAGCGTCGTAAGGGTTGAAGACAATATCGAGTTGTCCCAGACGAGAACGTACACGTGGGTCCAGGAAATCGGTGAATTTGAGGTCGTTTGAAATCCCAATGACACAAGTTCGTGCAGACTTTAGAGAAGCATTGAGACTGGTAAGGTTGTACAGGAGGTCATCGCCAGCTTTACGCACAAGATGGTCAATTTCGTCAAGAACGATGATGTAAACTCCGCCGTTAAGGTCCATTCGGCGAACAAGTTCACCAAAGACACGATCAGTTGGCCAACCAGTGAACGGAATTTCATCGATTTCATGTTCTTCTCGAAGAGAATTACCAAGATGGCTCAAAACTCTGTATTGGGTGTCAATCTGACGGCAGTTGACCATAATCGAGCGAACTGGCCGGTTCTTTTCACGCCCTTTGGCTTCAAGTTGGTTGCAGACGAATTTCGTCACTGCAGTTTTTCCTGCTCCGGTCACACCGTAAAGAGTCATGTTGGAAGGAATTTGACCGTTTAGAGCTTCAACCAAGTTGAAGGCAATCGATTCAATTTCACTGTCTCGGTGAGGCAAGATTTGAGGAAGATGGTCGTGACGTAAAATTTCCTTATTGAGGAAAAGAGTTTTTCGTGAAAGGAAATCATCGAAGATGTTTCTGTTCATTGAGTGTCCTCCTTACCGTACAAAATCGAGCGAATACCCGAGGGCATCGTGCGATAATGTGCGTTAGTCCGAGTCCCCCTCATAAGTATGTCCGTCGACGAAGAATGAAAATGATTTTTTCATCAGTGTTTTGATGTTTAACTTAGATTATAAAGGGTCCTTCTTTATATGCCATTTAGGGGAAAAATAACACTCATCTTTTCCGAATTGTGAACAATTTAGAGAATTTTTCGGGCGCCCGAAAACTACTGCAAAAGTCTCCACTTTGAACCGTCATTCAAAATCGTAAGTCCGTCTTCCGCGTGACAAACATTTGACGGATGTTTTGGATATTTATCGGTTACAATTGGAGTATCATGTAATCCGGGTTGATCGATATAGGTATGTGTAACAACCAATTGGACATTTGAGGCTTTTTCCGCCAATGCTTGGATGTCTGAAGGCTTGTGGTGATGGTCAGAATCAACCCATTCAGGATGTCCCATCTCAATAATAGCCATTTGAGCCGCACAAATCTCGTCGTGAAGTGTTTGACAAGGTCCGGAATCTCCACTATGGACGAAACTATCCTCGCTACCTGCATTGAAATGGTAACCGTAAGGGTCAACTGATTCATCGTGTTGAACACGAAAACGTTTCCAAGTCATTCCTGAATCGAGTTGCCCTTCAACCTCGGATCTCCATGCAACTGTGGAGAAAATTTCCTCCAAACTTCCCGGATAAGCCATTTGGCACAGCTGCCACAAATGTTCTTTGACACCTTCCGAAGCGACAATTGTCAGCGGTTTACTCATTGTTCTGTCAGAAATGTAACGGCGTTCAAGCAAAAAGAACGGAATGCCAAAGACGTGGTCGCCGTGAATGTGAGTGATGAAAATCGTCTCAATATCACTCAATGGAATTCGTGCTCGACGAAGACTTGCCATTGCAGTGGGTGGACAATCCACGATATGCTTTCCATCGATGAGAGCAAACGAGTGATACCGTCCATACGGCATGAAAGCGTTTCCAGTACCAAGCATCCTCACCTCCTTCGCCATGCGTTAACCAATAGGACCGACTTCTTTTCATCATCGGTTGGAACATTTGCAAGAAAGTAATCACATGGACCGGTTAACAAAAATCTAAACTGCAAACCAAGGTGAACTCTCACAGGTTCCGTTGTGATAGATTATCCCATCATAATGACCTGCTGAAAACCGAATTTCCTCACAACCAGAATCGCAAAAACCCTCTGGACTCGTAAATGTGAGCAAACTTGACCATGAGTCACCACTGTTTGAATCACCGCTTACAGACCAAGAGTGCCCGCTATCTTCACCACTGATGGAAAGAGTTGAGCCGTTGTGCTTGACATGCAAAGTCACCCAAATCGTTTGAGACTGCTCCAGTGCTGCAACCTCTCGAATGAAACCAGAAGCGCCTTCTTCATTATGGATGACAACGGTCAGTTGGTTTGTAGCAGCATCAATATCGATAGAATCTATCGAATAATCTCCACTGTGCATTTCTTCGTAACCTTCTCCGCAACCGAGGGGGGAAGAACCAAGACAGCCAGCAAGGAAAAACAAGACGACAATCAGTAGTGCTGTCCGCCGCATGATGCTTGCTTGTTGAACAGGGACAAGAAACAATCGGTAGCCAACAGGCGTAATCAAAGCACTTGTGCATAGATAGCTAATCTTCATTCGAAGAACGGCCCAGTTCTGCACCGCAGCTCATGCAATACTTGCCTTGCGAGGGCGTCTGCTCAGCGCAAACTTTGCAGACGATATATGAGTGAAGTTCGAGGACTGCTTTTTGCTTAATCATCAACCAGGCAACCCATGCATAGGCCACAGTTAACAGCACGAACAGTCCAAAAACGGCACCTGTGGCAAGAGACAGAAACTGGACACTTAGAGCAAAAGCGAGGAATACGCTGGCAGTAAATGCATAGACTGGCCATTCCAAACGCATGTTGGTCCTACCGGCTGCATGTATTTGATTTGT
>JASLVU010000039.1 GCA_030741225.1 Candidatus Poseidoniaceae archaeon
TGGCCCCATGCCAATAGTCAACAGGTGGTCGCGAGAAAGGGGGTGGATGTATGTTGAAACGCCGGGTATCTCCAGTTCGCCAAGTATTCTCGGGTTTGTTTCATTGGACATGTCAATAACCCATAATGGATCAATTTGCCTGAACGTAACCAGATAACATCGGTCCTCGTCAAATCTTGCGCTCCAAATACGCTCTTCAGGAGCTATGTTGTCGACTCGGCCCACTTCTACTAGAATATTAGAATCGGTAGTGGCATCGACGCTTCGAGTGAGGGTGATGACGCTTGAACTCATCGGCGTTGGGTCTTCCATCCACCATCGAGCCCATTGGCCCGAGGTTGTGGCAACTCTAACTATTCCTTCATATTCGGAAATTGAAAATTGATTGAGAATAGTTCCATTCACTCTTCCTGAGCCAGTATAGATTGTGTCTCCCGAATTCGAGATATCAAAAGTATGGATATTTGTCGATTCGTCAATATTGTCGTTGCCCCAGAACCACCACCAATCCCAAGCATTTTCTGTGAGAATAAGTAGGTCTTGAGAAGCATAGACCATCGGATAATTACCGACAATATGGTCTGCTTGGAATTCAAGATTTTCAGTCGATAGATCAAAAGTGAAAATACTGTTAAATCCACGGTTAAATCCGTCTTCAGGGGCAACAAAGTCAACGCATTGATCATCATTGAGTGTGTGGACTGTGAATTGGCCGTTAGAACGCTCATACACCTTCGGAAGCAAGTCTTCTAAGGCAAGAGCATCGAGTGCGATTGAGTTGTCGAGTAACGTCTGATAGGCAACTTTCTCACGAATCTCAAGACGAAGTGGGTCGTCATATTCCAAATCCCAATATCCTGTTGGGAGGTCAAGCCAGCTCTTTATGCCTGGAATGTCGAGCCATGCATGTGTTACAGCGCGAACAGTTGCATTCACTTCACGGGCTGTCATGTAATATCCCTCAAGGTACAACTCCTTACCAACCTCTGGCAAAGAACGGTTAGAAATATCAAAAACGGTGAATTTTGTCAAAGTTGAAGTTCTCCAAGAACCGTAGTCACCCCCCCAATTCATCGCTTGAAACAAAGGATCGCTTCGTGGGACATTCCAAGACGATACACTGGAAATCACCACCAAACGCTCACCGTCAAGCATCATTGCTTGCGGGTTTCCTTCGATGACATTGGTCGACAAATGGGTCAATTCCCCAAACTCCGGCACTCCAAAAATCTCGAGTTTTTTGCCGTTCAAAAAATAGATGTAATAGCCATCGGTTTTGACGAAGTCTGCTTCATCTACCCCTTGTTCTTGATTGTTGGTTCCGGAAAAATCGGTGCCCTCTTGCCGTCGGGGAGTTGGTGTAGATGCGCTATTGGTTGAACTTTCGAGACCATCTGCCATCGCCATGTCGTCCTCTGCCCAAATACCGCCACCGTAGAAGTATTGTTCTTCAACAGCTTGTAGCAACTGGATTCTATACTCTTCGGCAATCGAAGATTTTAGTGCGGATTCAAGTTCATTGCAATCAGCATATTGAGAGAGTTGAGGGCTTGCTGGGCTGCGTTGAACGACTGTAGACCATTCCTCAGGGAGTTCCACATCGGGAACCTCAACTTCAGGTTCTACAAGGCCTAAACAGCCGGAAAACAAAAACAGAGATGTGAGGAGTATCGCTAAGGTTTTCTGTCTCTTCATGATTCTGCTATAACGCATTGGGCTATGAAGCAATTGGTAACTTGTACCAAGAGGAGTAAATGGGATGCGTTGATGAACGATGGTTGCTTCCAAAAGTACGCCATTCTCAAGTTTGGGCTCTCAGTCATGGTTTGAGAAATTGGGAATTAGTTTAGGGGGCCCTAACAATTCTTATATATGGGTTTTAGGTCGCCCTAAAATGAGGATGAATTATGAACCCAACCAAATTGAAAGGACTATTGCTAATTGCGCTCATGGCTGTTTCAGGCCTAGCTGGCTGTTTAGGAACAGAAGATGAATCAGATGATAGCGATGAAGTCGCAACAACAAGCGGAACCGATGCCGGATATACCTATGCATCGGATGTTGAGAACCATCGTGCTCTAATGAAGGATCTTTGTGACATTAAGTCTGCTGCCAGTTCAGATGGTGGATACAATTTCGCTGAAGCAAAGAACATCTACATGAACGGTAAGAATGCAGAAAAGAGCGACGGTACTTTCCGAACGCTCGCTGGCTTCGCTGCTGCTGATGGCAAGAAGCACAACTACGACACCTTCTACAACCAATCTGGCTCCGTTGATGCACACATTATGGCTGCAATGGATGGAACCGGTGACTTCGCAGGTGCAAGCGACACTGTTCGTTACCAAGGTATCGCAAAGTTGACTGCAAACATGGGAATGGTTGCATACACCATTCACGAACTTAACTCTGCTATCGCTAAAGCCGATGCTGGTAACGTTGACAACGACTCTGGCGCCCCACACAACTGGGATGAAGGTTGGGCATTCTTCCACGGACCGGAAGACGATTGGTCTTGCTCTCCAGCATACACTATGAAGAAGAGAGCGGCTGATTACGGCACCGAAACAAACGGCGTTTCCAACGCACTTACTGCAACAACCAACGCAATGGTTTCTGGACTTGCTGCACTGCAAGCCCAAGACTCTGCTGGCTACACTGCTGCAACCAACACGGTCGTCAAGAACGTAATCATTACCTACTCCCAAGCTACTCTAAAGTACGCTTCGAAGATGGACAGCAACGACTCGGGTGCAAAGTACCAAGTTGAAGGTTACGCATTCTGGAAGACCATTGAAGCATACGCTGCTCCATACACCGACAATGCATGTTACAACATGGGAACCCACACTATGGGATGGATTGGGTCAAGCAATGCTTCAGCATGCGACGCATACATTTGGACAAACGCTTCACAAGACCCTAACGGAACAAATGATACATGCTACAACACTGTGACCCATTCGGTCTTTGTTGGTGCAAATGAATCTGTTTGTGATGCATTCACATCGACATACTTCTACGAGAACTACGGTGCTACGTCTTTGAACAATATCTTTGACTTGACCGATGCAACTCAACTCGGCACATCCTATGATGTCACAGCTTGGCTACAGCCTGTCTGGGACCATTATGGAATCACTGCTGCTGAAATCGGCACATACGCTTGATTTGAAGGAATCTGACTACCGGAGAAGTCCTCCCGCTGGCGGGGATGCATTCACACAAGTCACCCAACCCGTGAATGCAGCCCCGTTGGCATCTTCTTCTACGCTAAGCAAATAGACCCCATTGACGAGCATTTGTCAAGCAACATGCTTGGCACATGCTCGCGCTTTCAAGGTGATTATTTGGTATCTCAGATGGAAATCGAACGACGATTCTTTGTCCAAGATATTGATGACAAACCTTGGATGGATGACAAACATTGCACTGCAATACGACAGTATTATCTTGACAGTGGGCGTATTTCGTGCATTGGGAATCTCTTGATGTACGACGAAAAACTTCAACTTACTGCTCTCAGTGAAAGAGAAATCCACCTCTTTGAAGAAAATAAGGAATGGACTTCACGCATTCGAGTCTGTGATAACTCAATTGTTCTGCTAACTCTGAAAGGAAAACGTGAGTACGCCACAGCCCTTGAATTGGAATGGAACATGGATCTCGAGGTTGCAACGAAGATTCTCGATCAACAGAATTATCCTGCAGTCATTAAATCGAGATATCTGTGGACTAATGATGATGGCATGGAGTGGGAAATAGACTGCTTTGAAGGCAGTCTTGAAGGATTGATTCTGGCTGAAATTGAATTGCCGAATTTTGACTTTAAGATTCATCTCCCAAAATGGCTCGGTATCGAAATCACTGGAGCGCACCAATGGTCGAACTCGAGTCTAGCGCACCATGGGTTGCCTGAAAAATCACTTGAATGATACAAGTGCTGCGATGATTCGGTTTCGTTCTGATTCTGTAAGCTCGTGCATGACAGGTATGGCAACCAAGGTGTTGGCCGCTTTATTGGTATTTACGAGAGTGGAATTGTATTGGGGGTGTTCAATGTATACTTGTTGTCGGTGGCATGGAATTGTGTAATAGCGACGTGCATCAATTCCCAAAACATCAAGATGGGATATAAAGCGGTCTGGTTCCGTTGTTTGAACACAATATTGGTGCCAAGCATGTTTCGATTTAGGCCGAATTTTGGGGGCCGTTAGCGTTGGATGAGTCATGAGAGCTTTGGTAAATTCGGCGGCATTGTGCCTTCTAAGTTCTAACCATTTGTCAAGTGAGTGAAGTTGTATTCGGCCAATCGATGCGGAGACTTCTGACATACGCAGATTGCTGCCAAGTTGAATCGCTTCCAAATCTGGGCTTCGGCCGTGGTTGGTGATGCCTACAATACGATCTTGGAATTGAGGTTTGGTAGTGGTCAGCATTCCTCCTTCCCCACCAACAGCCATGTTCTTGGACGGGAAGAAGGAGAAACACCCTATGTCGCCCATTGCCCCCGCAATTCGTTCATCACCATTGGCAAATGTTTGTCGGGCACCGTGGGCTTGTGCTGCATCTTCAATCAAAACTAGATTTTCTTTTCGGCACAATTCGACAAGTTCTGATGAATAGGTCTGGCCAAACAAATGAACGCCAATAACAGCTTTGGTATCGGTTGTGATTGATTGCTTTACCTTCTGAACATCAAGACAATAATAATCCGGTTCAATATCGACAAACACTGGTTTTGCACCAACAAGAAGGACACATGTGGTTGAGGAAATAAACGTAAATGAGGGGACTATCACTTCATCTCCGGGACCTATTCCCGCAATTCTAAGTGCTGCCCACAGTGCTGAAGAGCCATTTTGACATGGGGTGGCCCCTAATACGCCGCAATAGTCTGCGAACTCTTTTCCAAATCCAGCCACTTGAGTTCCTTTGACCCATTGTTTGGAATCTAATGTTGCCAGAGCTGCATCACGCATTTGCTTTTCCCACGAAGGTCGAGCCATTGGAATACGTTCCATGCCTCGGCGAATTGGTTTACCTCCTTGAGTCTGCTTCTCAATGACAATAGAAAGCGTTCCTTTCAAGACCCCTAACCACTTTGGAGGGGAACATGGTGTCTGAGGGCGAGGGGGGTGAGCGTGACTCTGAAGAACCAGTTGTTGAACCAAGTCTTGCTGAAATGGTTGGAGAAATTCTATCCGACGAACCTGCAGCAGAATTATCGAATGTTGGGCATCAAATCGAAGGGAAAAAGAAGAAATTCAAGCCTCGAGGGTTGTTTCTTGGTCATCGAAGAGACACTGGAAAGGAAATTGACATCCAACCAATGGTTCTTGCACGGCACGCAGCAATGCTTGGTTCCACAGGTTCAGGAAAAACCGTCATGGCCAAAGCTCTCATCGAAGAAGCGGCTTTAGCAAAAATACCTTCCCTCATCATCGATCCGCAAGGCGACCTTGCTCGTCTGGCACTAGGAATTGAGCCAAGTGAACTCGAAGCTCAAAATGGAGATCTGGTGCGGGCAAAAAAATTACTCGAAATGTGCGAGGTCCGAATTTGGACGCCGCTGCGTAGCAAAGGCTTACCGTTATGTATCGACCCTTTTCGAGCGCCCCCTGGTGACCTTGATGCAGAAGAAGCAATCACTGCCTGGGATATGGTTGCAGCTGGATTCACGGGCCTTGCTGGATACGATGTTGAAAAAGCGCAGGGCAAGGTTGTCAAGCCTTTCCTGTATGAAATCCTTGTTGAGGGGACAAAACATGGACTAAATGTAGGTGATTTTCAAGCCTTAGCTCGTGTTGTTCGCGAACCAAACCAAGAGTTCACGCGGCAATTGTATCCAGAATGCTTCTACGAAGTTGAAGAAGGTGAAGAGAAACCCGATGTCCCCACATGGGAAGAGGTAATGATTGAGCACAGGCTTACTGATTTTGAAGAACGGTTGCCAAAAACGACTCGTAACGATCTTGCGCGGAGGTTGTCTGCGTATTCATCTGGCGTCAATCAATTGCTTTTTTCAAACGGTGTGCCAATAGATATTGATTCGTTTGTTGAACCGGCAATACCTGGGAAAATTCCACTTAATATCGTGTACCTCAACACCATCCAAGATGAGGCTCAAAAACAGTATTTTGTTCAAGAATTATCCCGTGAATTGTACGATTGGATGTTGACTCAACAACCTGCAGATGGGGAAATAAAACTCTTGTTTTTTATGGACGAAGTCGCACCGTATCTCCCCCCACACCCGCGAAATCCTCCTGCGAAAGACCTCATCAAGCTGATATTCAAACAAGCGAGAAAATACGGGGTCGCTTGTGTATTAGCAACTCAAAACGTCAGCGATGTTGACTACAAAATCTTAGCCCAAGCCAATACGACCTTTATTGGTCGGTTTACTCAACCTCAGGATGTCGAAAAAGTACGCCATCTCTTGAAAGAGAGCGGGGGCGACCAAGATCTGGTCGCTCAATTGCCGACTCTTGGCCCTGGTCAATTTCAAATGGTTGCTCCTGATGTGGACCCTGCACCTGTTCCGATTCAGTGTCGCTGGCTTTACACAGATCACGGTGCGCCGTTAAATGAAGATCAAGTTGAAGACATTATTTCCGAAGAAATTCGTGCTTGGGCGAAAACAAGGTCCTCGGGTAATTCGAAAAATCGCGGCACTGGTGCTGCACATGCTGCGAGCCGTGGGTCGGCTTGGAACACAAAGGGTGTTGATGAGCAGTGGGCGCTTGGAACTGCAGAGGAAGTCGTTGAAAACGCCCGAATCAAAGCCGTTGGAGGTATGACTGCTGCTGCCCACGGTATTGTGGACGATTCTGCTTTCGAAATTCGACTTATGGGTGGATTTGCTGTGCTCAAGGACGGGCGAGATCCACTTTACACAATGCAAGCCGCTGCAAATATTGCTTCTGTCATTGTTTTGGGATGGACAATGGTTGCTCTGATGATTGATTGGCGAGACGGTGGTATTGATTGGTGGTGGCTTGTTATCAGCATGGGGCTGTCTGGAGTTACTGGTCTGGTGATTACGCTTGAGACGCTGTTGTCTCATGATGCGGAATTACTGCACAGACTCACTCGCTTTGCCCGAACGTTCCAAGTTGTACTCATTGGGTGGTTGTGGGGATTACTCATTTGGGCGACTTTTGGCTCCCTCAATCTTCGCGGTGCAGAACCCCTCCTCGAAGTCGTAGTTGTATGGGTTTCAACATTCACCATGATTGAGATTGTGCACCGATTTAGGCTTGGAAGAATTCGTTGGAATGGTGGTTCTGCATTGGATAAACTCAAAGGCATGACGGCTGTTCTTACAGAAGTTGAGGTTCGAGAAATGAAGGCGAATTCTTCACAGATTATGTCCGGGGTGCGGTGGGGGTTGCATGGAATTACCTTGGTCTGGTTGTGTATGCTGCTGATTTTGTATGAAGGTTTGATTCCAATTGAAGATGGCGAGGGGTGGAGTCGTCCGACTTTATGGCTCGCATCGATGTATGCACTGATGTTTGGAAGCGAGACGTGGTTGAGAATGCGGGGCAAAATGCCTGCCTAGGGTACTGTCATTGAATCCGCCGCAGATGCCCACCGTACATCCTTATCGTTATGACGCGGTGTTGATATACGCGCAATCAAACGGCGCTTCAAGCAGGGGTTGCCAAGCTTGGTCAACGGCGCTGGGATGAGGTCCCAGTCTCTATGAGTTCGCAGGTTCGAATCCTGCCCTCTGCACCATTACTCGCCTTTCGTTCAAATCTTGGCGTGAAAATGTATTGGGAGTGATTTATGGTGTTTCGGTGATGAATCCCGACTCAACATTTAACCCCTCGGGCACCATAGAACGTTTGGTGAAACAATGACTGCCAATCGTCTGCGTCCAGCGGTACTCCTTACATTGCTTGTGGCAAGTGTTGCTGTTGCAGCACCAATTACCAGTGCTGAAATCACCTTCCCTACGGATTCGGGCATATTTCTAACCGATGCAGTGGGTGTGTTAAATGAAAGTGAAAAGTCTGAATTGAATGATGTTGCTGATGTTCTTGAGTCGGATACTGGGACGGTGCTCGTGGTAGTTCTGATCAATTCAACAGAAAATTACACCTCAGGTGGTGATGCGAACATATCTTTAGGAGATTACACTGCGAGAATGTTTGATGAATGGCAAATAGGAGACCCGGATTACCGAGACGGGTTACTTATCGTTCTTGCAACCAACCAGTCTGATGATGGATATGATTGGGCCTATACTGGGGGCGACCATTGGCTGGAATTCTGGGATATTCTTTCATATTGGGATGAAAATCTAGACGATTCCGTGTTTGAGCAGTTGAACGAATCGAACTGGATGGATGCGCTCAATACTATGATGCATCAATTGTCGGACGAAGTGCGTGATTTTTGGGATGATTATTACGACATCGAACCTTTCGACACTGATGACGAGGATTGGTCAACAAATCCTACACTAGAAGGGGCTGATAATGGAGAGGATGTTTACGCCTCATCGCTTGGTGAAAGCCTGATTGTTTTGGTTGGGTGTTTTGGCTGTTTAGGTGTATTGGGGGTGTTGTTTTTCGCCCTTAGCCGGGGTTCAAGTGGAAGATCTTCAAGAGGGAATGCTCAGTATTATCCAAATTACAACGGGGGAGGATATCAGCCTCATAACGGGTACCACTCCCACGGCGGATACCAGCAAAACAACTACTACATGGGCGGAGACGCTCCACAAAACTACAACACCCCAATGCCGCAAAACCAGCAAAGAAGCAGTAGAGCTTCACGTGGCAGCAGTTCTTCACGTGGCAGCAGTTCTTCACGTAGCAGCAGTTCTTCACGTAGCAGCAGTTCTTCACGTAGCAGCAGTTCTTCACGCGGCGGGAGCTCTTCTCGAAGTTCATCCTCGCGTGGTAGTAGTTCCTCTCGCAGCAGCGGTTCTTCACGCGGTGGCGGGTCTTCACGCGGTGGTGGTGGAAGAAGAAGTGGCGGCGGAAGAAGGTGATTGTCAACTCTTGATACACCTCTGGTTTAGACATGATGTGAAGAATTTTATTTGGGATTCGTACTTGAGTGGGAAAGGTTCTATCACGCGCCTCGTTTGCACAATGTATGGATGAGGTTTTTGCCCACTATACTCTGGCCCTCATTGCAGGATTTGTCCTCGCAAAATGGTTTGTGGAAAATGTAGATTTTCATTTAAGGACTAAAAAAGTGTGGCTCCATCATTGGATTCTTGCTGCTCTTGCCATGTGTGTTTTGTACTTTTTCGAAATATTCACGCCAGTGATTTGGGGCGCGTTATGCGGTATTGCACTGGAAGGTTTGGTTCGGAAAAATTGGTCTTTGAGAAGAGAAAGTTGATACTGGATATTTGAAAAGTTCTTGAGCCTATTTTGAGACGGTATTGTATGGGTGTTGCAGTTGTTACTGGCGCAAACCGGGGTTTAGGTGCTGAATGGGTTCACCAATTACTCGAAGCAGGTTGGAAAGTTTATGCAGGGTTTCGAAAGGATCTGGGGCGGCTTTCTGTTCTTGAACATCAAAATCTTACCGTTCACCAACTTGACGTGGTATCAAACGATTCGGTACAGGGTTTTGCCGAGAATGCTCCAGAGAAAATCGACCTGCTCATCAACAACGCAGGCGTAGCCGATGGGCGATGGAGGAATCTAACTGAAATCGATGACAGTTGGGCTCTCGAAGTTCTCGATATTAATGCGTTAGGACCGGTTCGGGTTGTCAAGGCATTGTATGGAAAGATGAATCACGACTCGTTGACCAAAATCGCGATGGTGAGTAGTTTGATGGCATCAATTGATGATTGTCATATTGGGCGCTCGTATGCATACAGAGCTAGTAAAACGGCATTGAACATGTTCACGGTCGCAATGAAAAAGGAGGCAATTGAAGACAATATCGCCTTTGTAATTCTCCATCCAGGTTGGGTAAAAACCGACATGGGTGGCGACCGTGCACCTGTCGAAATTCCTGACAGTATTTCTGGGATGAGAGAAGTATTGGAAACTCGAACTTTAGAGAATTCTGGAGAGTTTGTTCAGTTCGATGGTGCTCTTCTTCCATGGTGATTTTTGGTTAGGGTTATGGCTCTCATCACCTTGCATTAACCATGAGCGATGAAACTCCAATGTTCACGTTGGTCAAATCGCAAGACCTCGATGATGCCCCCGGCGATCTTAATGAAAAATCGAAACTGCTGGTGAATACATTGGCTATGCTTTGTTCATTTTACAACGCTGCAGATTTAGCAAGTTTTCTTCATTCCGAGATGTTTGAAAACGCATTTCGGCTGGGTAATGCTTGGATTGGTTTGGAGTTAGGATTGTATGAAGACCATTCAAAAACACTTGACGTGTTTCCTGCGAAAAAAGAACTTCTCATCGTCGACAACCATTCTACAGGAGTTTTTGAAGGTAATATCTACCGCTGCAGTAGGGAAAACGAGACTGCTGAAATTCTTATGCGATGGTTTTCTGTTGTGTATTCAAAAGAGGCTCGATTTAACTAATCTAAAAGAACAGTGAACAGCAGGTAAGTGAGCCGTCGGCTTCGCGTATCTGACTCATGTCCAAAACAACTGGATCAAGACCCATCTCAACAAGTGTTTTGAGAACGGTGGGATAGCCTTCAGCAATCAAAACTTGTCCGTTTGGCAACCCGATTGTGTTGCAGCCATAGACCTCTTCTGCTGGCATCCACTTGACTTCACAACCATCGGGAAGTTCACCAAAGGCATCTTCTGGAAGGAAGCCTTGTGGAGCGAAGATGACTGAATCTGTCGGAGTAGAACTGATGCTGGTGAGATGAAGGGCGTGTTCTGGGATGTCAATCACTCGGAGTTCATGGCCAAGATGAGCCAGAAGGTCACGAAGTTCTTCTATTCCAGCATCGTTGGTACGGGAAGAACGACCGACGAAAAACAAGTTTCCTAGACGGAGGATGTCGCCCCCGTCCATCCTTGCATCGCCTTGCATTCTGCAAATTTTAGTTCCTGAGAGTTGGCGGGTAATAAATTCAGCAATCGGTGGTTGTTCAGCCACACGTGAGGGGTGGCCGGGAACAGGTAGAAGGACGTGCCCATCAATGACAACTGCTTGGTCTTCGACAAATGTACAGTCGGGGTGATTGTTGTCAGATGGAAGAATTGTTACTTCGATACCGGCATCGATCATCGCTTGCCTGTACGCTGCATGTTGATGTTGGGCGAGTGCAATATCGGTCGGGCCTGAACCGAAAAATTTCGCTAATGCGCGGTCAAACGATGTGGGAATCGCTCGGGTTAGCGCCCGGCTCTTCTGGTCCAACCGAACCGTTGCCATGAATAAACCGGCCGCTCGACTCCCCTTAACGGTTCTCCCTTTTTTAGAAGGTCGATTTGGGGCGCCTGCTTACATGTTTCTTTCACAAACAAAGAGTACACTTCAGAACACATCTCAATAAGTTCTCAGTTTGCATCTATGACGAGGTCCTCTAAAATAACAATCTCAACGTCAGTTATTTTTGTTAATTCCACTTCTACAGAACAAGGCGATGTTGTTTCACATAGACTTTCGGAATCCTCCGAGATGGATATTTTTTCAGAAACATCCCAATACTGACTTGGACTGGATTCTATTTTAGTGAAGTAACATCCCTCGCCACTTGGTTGATCATGGTCACATGTAATCCAAATACCGGCATCAACTGAAATTTTTACAATTAAATTTGGCCATTTCAAGTCGCTACCATCAGTCATTGTCAATTCAATCAACTCATCATCGTTTGACGAGCTGATTACAGAATCCGAATCTTGGCCAGTGAAAGAGTAATTCATCCCTTCTGGTTCCACATAAGGGTTTATTATTTCTTTATCATCTGTAGACTCTTCTTCAAGACACCCTGCAAGAGACGCACTTATCATCATCACACAAAAAAGTAGGGATTGAAATTTGTTCATGTGGATACCAGGACTCATGAAGTAAATGAATACATGGGTTTGTAGTGGGTCGTGTTCGTCCGTACCCATGAAGGCGCATACGAAT
>JASLVU010000003.1 GCA_030741225.1 Candidatus Poseidoniaceae archaeon
TGAGGATTGGAATGACGCATGGCCAGACGCATGGCTTGATACTCAAATTGTTACTTTTGATATTGAAGGTCAAATATTCACTGTTGGTGGTTTAGCCGGCCATGAAGATGTGCTCTCTCTTACTCAAGCAGCAGCGAATGAACTTGAGTTTGAATTCACTGCAGAGGAATCGGAGTTAGGGTGGTATGTCTCTTCGATACACGATCATCAAGGGCAAGGATGGAACTACTTTGTTGATGGGAAAAAGGAAGTGGTTTCAGCAGACAAATCACCTACTGAATCGGCCACAAGAGTCCGTTGGGTTCTGCTGTAAGTTAGGTAAGCCTCAAATCATCAGCCCTCTTGGGTCGGTGTATGTTCCAAGCGATGGGTGTACACGGGCCCACTCTCTCTCCGGTTGCGAGTATGTTCTTGGACGCTGGTTTGGTGGCAATTGCTTTTTTGTTGCTGGCTAAACCAAGCAAAAGGCCGATTGCCAATATGCTGTTCTTTGCAAGTTTGATTTTATCCGTCTCTTTACTCCGTATTGTCATGCAACCTCTGCCGAATATCCAGCCAGTTACTGTAGCCGCTCTGCTGGTTGGAGCTCAACTTGGTGCGCGGCGAGGTGCAGCATTCGCACTGCTCGTAACGATGATTTCTAATTTCTTCATTGGCAACGGTTGGTGGACGCTGTTTCAAGCCGCAGGTTGGGCGAGTATTGCCGTATTCGGCTCACGACTAAACCTCATTACATCAGAAGGTTTGAACATGCGACGTGCAATTCTTGCATCAGCTTTTGCCGCTCTGTGGTTTGACCTGGTCGCCTCTCTTTCAATCCTTGATGGTACCATTGGCTTTGGTGAATTCCTCATCTATTTGGGTCATGGCCTTCCGTTTGACCTCCTTCACATGGTCGGTAATTTGGCATTTGTTGTATGGCTTGGTGCTTGGTTTGTTGGTTTGCTTGAGCAAGAAACAACTCTTGACGAGGTTGAATTTGCGGTGGTGAACAGTCATGCCATCGACGGTTGAAGAACCATCAATGGTCCTTATCGCTCGAAAAGATTTGAAGATGTCAGCAGGAAAATTAGCCGTGCAATGCTCTCATGCCGCTGTGACCTGCACTTTGAGTGCGAGAAAGAGCCATCCACGGTTGGTTGAGCGATGGATGAATGCAGGAGCAAGGAAAATATGCTTGAGTTCAGATGATTTAGAAACCATACAGCGACTCATTGGACAGGCTCAAGCAGCAGGACTCGTAACGACTCTTGTCAAAGATGCCGGACATACAGAATTGCCGCCTGGCACCGTTACTGTACTTGGTATTGGCCCATCTCCTCGCCGTTCAATCGATGCGCTTGTTTCCGATTTGAAACCGTATTAGGTGTTCAGCATGGGTTTCCGTTCCTTCTTACACAGAATTACCGCTCCGCACCCCAGTGGTCCATCTCCAAACGGTAATTGCAAGATGGTTTTTGTTGTTAATCATAATTTGAAGATGGGCAAAGGAAAAATCGCTGCCCAAGTCGGACATGGTGCCGTTCTTGCGACCATGAAGGCTGGTGAGAAAAAGCCCATGTATCTTGAAAAATGGTTAGCCTCAGGGCAAAAGAAAGTTTGCGTCAAAGGAACAGACGCCGCACATCTTCTTGATTTGCAAACCTCGGCAGAACGTGGTGGAATTTTGACGACACTTGTTCATGATGCTGGACACACTCAAATTCCGAGCGGCTCATTAACCGTGTTGGCGTTAGGTCCGCATGTAGACGATATTCTTGACGAAATTACTGGTGAATTGAAGTTACTTTGAGTTCCATTGATTTGATGAATGGAGCCTTCTTCGCCTGTCCATGCGTGATTACGATTCCGACCGTGTAGATTTGCGATCCGATACGGTCACTCAACCGACTCCATCGATGCGCCAAGCCATGAATCTCGCTATTGTAGGCGATGATGTACTTGGAGATGACCCTACAGTGAAACTTCTTGAGCAGCGACTTGCCAAGATTTGCGGTAAAGAGGCTGGCCTGTTTGTACCCTCTGGAACCATGTCCAATGCCATTGCACTAAGGGCACATACCAGTCCAGGAGATGAGATTATCACTGCAAAAAACAGTCATATCTATCTTTACGAAGGCGGAGGATATGCCGCTTTATGCGGTGCTTCAATCGCATTGGTTGATGTTCATGACGGCCTCATGCGGCCTGAAGATGTTGAGCGGGCCATTCGTAAGCAGGCGGGCTCCCTGTCGCATTATCCTGATGGTTCATTGGTTTGCGTTGAGAACACTTCGAATCGGGGCGGTGGAGCTTGTTATCCTCAAGAAACTCTTGATTCAATAGTTGCTGTTGCCAAAGCAAACGATTGCGCCACACATATGGACGGTGCCCGAATTTTCAATGCTGCCATTGCAACCAATACCTCGGTCGAGCGAATGCTTCGCGATTTTGACTCAGCCTCGATTTGTTTTTCCAAGGGCTTAGGTGCTCCAGTGGGCTCGGTCTTGGTCGGTTCTCAAGCCTTCATTGCTCGTGCTCACCGCTGGCGAAAGATGTTTGGGGGTGGCATGAGGCAAGCAGGAATTCTCGCAGCTGGTTGCCTTCATGCTTTGGACCATCATGTCGAACGTTTGGTCGAAGACCACCAAAGAGCAAGAACATTAGCCAACGCAATAAACGAGTTGGATGATTTTGATGTCGCTCTCAATACGGTTGAGACAAACATGGTGTACTTCCATTCGCATGTGCCTGCTGTTGAGGTGATGGAGAAACTAAAGTCTCGCGGCATCGATGTTATGGATATCCAACCTCATGCTTGTCGGATTGTGGTGCATCTTCACATTACTGACGAGGATGTTCAGCGAATAATTGACGCATTTTCCTCTTTCTAAGTTTAATACATGTCGCCAATTTTTTGGGGCATGAGGAATACAAGCAATGCATCGATTTGTTCGGTTTGTGAACATCCGTCATCATCCAGTACGTGTTTGCTGTGCGATTCAATCATCAATACGAACAAAACACAGCAATGGGGGTGTCAGGTGAGTCAAGGTTCGCATGATGAAGCAATCGAAATGCTTGGCGCCGAAAATAAATCCGCTCAAAAAAGATGGAAATCTATTGTCCAAAGCACATCACAATCCAAGGATGTTCAATGGGCACGATTGTCCGACATTTCGAAAGATCCCGTGCTTTGTTCACCATGCACCGATGAAGAATTGGATGAAATAAAGATTCGAATTTCAAACGGGCAAAGGCTCTCAAATCTTCAAAAGCAACAATTACAGCGAGGGTTTCAACTTGTTGGGGACGTACATGTTTCTATTGCAGAAGGTAAGATGATGATTAATGGAAGTACTCTTCCCGCTCAAGTCCCTCTTCTTTCGGTTCTCAATTTGCTTTCTTCGAAGAAATCGAGAATTGGTTGGAATTTGGAAAAATTATTGATTGCTCTTGGGTCAATGAATACTGCCGCTATTTCGGCAACATTACCTCATCAC
This sequence comes from Candidatus Poseidoniaceae archaeon, assembly GCA_030741225.1. Taxonomy (GTDB): domain Archaea; phylum Thermoplasmatota; class Poseidoniia; order Poseidoniales; family Poseidoniaceae; genus MGIIa-L1. Next base: position 3,483 of record JASLVU010000003.1, read on the forward strand.
ATCCACAGACGGTTCATGCGACATAACCACATTTTAGAATCGAAACAAAAACCAGGTGCAGCAGCAGTTCTCTCTTGGGTTGAATGGGTATCTGAAAATCATTTATCTCCGCCTGAGGATTGTTTGATTCATCCTTTAGGGGCATGGTCTCGGGATGTTCGTTCATGTTTGACCACACCGAACGGTTCAACCTTTGAAGCCAATTTGAAGGAGGCATTTGTCCATCACCCCCCGACTCTCGAGTGTCTTGTCCAGTTCCCTTGGATCCCCCGTTGGATGGTGTATACGTCTCCAATCCAAGTGAGCACAAATCGGCCATGGCCGCTTCAGATTGTCAACGAAAAGCTGAAGTTGATTGTTCGGTCGAAAAACAACGCCTCACGAAAAACCTCGGTACCAGATAATCCTGCACTATGGGCTCTTCTGCTGTCCTACACCTATTCCCCGATGTCTTCAGAAGCTGGAAATTTACTGTATGCACTCCAGTACAACTGGACCAATACTGAGTCAACCGTCTCATCGATTTCATCTCCAATCAAACGCTCGATACAGTTACTTCGTCAAGTCATTGACAGCAATTCGGACCGAATTTTCGTTCACGACCAATACATGCTTGTCATAGGCCGTTTGGGACATTTCTTCGAGATTAAAGTTGGCCGCGGGGCTCATGGCGCTCCATTCATTATCAAGTCAATCGATTCTCTTGAACCTCGGTCATCGACTCCGCTCTGCATTTACGACAGCTCATTCCACTCGTCGGTGCCGTTGGGTGATACCATTGTATCTGTGTTACTCGCACTTCTTGATGATGTGAAAACCTCTACCGAAATTGACAGTCTTCAAAAATATCTTTGTCATTACCCTCCGCTAGGTTTCCCTCGTCTCCTTCATGAAGGACACTTACGATTGCTCAACACTTCGACCCTTGCTGAATTCAAGAAGATTGTCGATCAAAGTTTAGATTCCCGTATTCGATGGTTGAAGGAATCGCCTCGAGAGAATGGAAATGAATTTGAACAAATTCAAGGACAGAACATGATGCATCTTTTCCGTAGAAACATTGCTTTCAATCGCAACAGGTGGCAATTCGATAATCACAGGAGAGCAAGAACATCACGATGCGACACATTGGTCGAGCATGCTCTTGCTGCCGATTCTGCACTACCTCACCCCCAATTCATTGAATTGTGGCATGAATCACTTGAAAAAGGGGACGAGGAAGGCCATATGCACAACAATTACGTTCATCGCCGAATGCTCAGAGAAATAGTTCCTCCGCAGATTCCAATAGCGACGAATAATCGATTACCAACCGGAGATATACGAAACGGAGAGCGCCGGTTTTGCGAGGTGTTTTCTCGTGTATGGGATGCGATGATGCACCATCCAATTGGCTCTACATTCCGCATGGGTGTTGTTGATGGTGGTGATTTGACTTTCGAACATTGTCACCTTGGTGTAACTCTTCGAAACCAACAAGAGAGGCGAATTGTCAGACGATTCGCAAATTTGCTCGGTTTTGTTGAAAATGGAACCTTTGGGCAGAGGATGGTGTTTGTCCGTCGAGACCATGCTCGAACGACTGCATTTAGAGACCTGTCGACCTTTCTAAATCGTATACAAGACAACACATATGCAGTAAATACCTCGCCATGGCGTTGGCATTATATCCAAGTGGTAAAAACACCGACAGAAATACCAACTCTTCGATGGGAACTCGAGCAAGACTTGAGAGATACCAAGCGTAAAGGGGTTCCAAGAAATCGTTAGTCTTCTCTACGTGGATTACGTAACAAGGCAACTGCAGCGAGTATCCCCACACTTGAAATCATTGAGATTCCAGGTAGTGACCCTTCATCTTCATCGCATCCCTCTGGAAGCATGCATTCTAATTCGTCAGAGGTTTGATTCTCTACGGGAGTATCTTCAACAGGGTAATTCAACTGGTAAAGTAGGTGAACAGAGAGATCGTTGCCGTCGTATGCAGGCGGAAGAGTGATGCTGGTATTACCTGACATGGAAATCTGACTGCCATTAACTTCCAACAGCCCAAGTTCAAGGATTCCACGAACTACATGGGGGTAGTCCTCTAAGCCATTTGTTCCCTCTTCGAAGTTTGCCGACTTTTCAACAATCCATGCTTGGGCAACGATTGAACTTCCGTTCGGTGCTGTTAAACTCTCAATGTTCAAAGCCCATTCTACTGTCCCAGATGTGTTGGATGTGGGCGACCATACAAACAGAGAATCTCCTGCATGTTCAAGTGATTCTTGTGCGTGCTGGGTAAATTCAACCTCTAGAGATTCTGAACTCGTGACGCTTCCTGGCTTGATGATTGTACCGTTAAATATCACCACAGGTGGTGCGAAAACACCGTACCTGTCGTGGAATCTTTGGTCAACTTCAATACTCCCAAGAGGGTCTTGGATTTCATTGATTGCCCGATGTATGTGGTACTGTTGAATGCCGGAATCATTTTCGATAGCATCAAGAGCATGCTCAACGTCAACACAGTTTGAGCACCATGTTGCAGTGTAGACCTCAACAACAGGTGGCAAATCACTCAAATTAAGCGTGGAGTTTCCAGTGCTGTTTGCATATGCCCATTGTCCCCCAATAAGTAGGCCGACATCAGTTTGAGTTGCCGGAGCGGCCACGGTTGTGGCCGGCCCAACACTTGTCAAAATTAAGATCCCAATGAGGAGGATTGCTTTGCGCATATCTTGGCGAGACGTTGTTTGGATATCAAAGCATTCTTTTTGTGAATCTCACTTGTTGGGTCGTAGCATGCATTTGAAGCATCAAATGCTCCGTTGTCGTGGAATGTTCCTGCTTCGGATTCCTTCACCAATGCGTCGTATCGGGAACGAATACCGCTGCTGGTTAAGCCAAAGACGTCTGCCAAAAGGTCGGCTGCTCCTGACTGCCAGCCGAAGTAATTCATGCTTGCATACATGGTGACGCAAACAATCATACGTGACTCGACATTGATTGAGAGAGCTTTGCTGGTGCCTTCATTGAGTAGACTTAGACGGGCCTCAGTCTCGTAACTCAAGAGCTCCAATTCCTCGGCGCTGAAGTGGACTTCCAGTCCTTCGAGGATGTGCCAGATTGCTTGGTCAATGGCATCTTCTCTTCTGTCGTCGGCGTTTTTGCGCTTTGGCAATTTTTCCCACCCCATAGTGACTTTGGCCTTCCAGTGGCTAAGAATTCGAATGCGTGCATTCATGATTTGCTTTGGGCTAATGCCTGCTTGCTCCATGGTGGCACGTCGGTCAAATTTAGGCATAAGCCCCATTTCACCTGCAAGTTCAACGATTGCTGCAGCAATGATGACTGCGTTTTGCTCTTCTGATGAACCCTTGATTCCTTTCTCCTTTCGACAGATGGATTGCTTTGGCATCCCGAGTCGCTTAGCCATAGACTTACTCTGCTTCTTTCGGATTGCTTCCTGTTCAGCAGTGAGGGGCTTGCATGACATCTCGACCAAGAATTCCAAGATGTGGAGGGCATGTCGACCATACAGTTTCTCGATATTTCGCTTAACGCGCTTGGCGAATGGGTGAGGGTTTCGAACAGAACTACGGTCCATTTTCTCCAAAAGATAGTATTTGCTCGGATTGTTTACGCCGCGAGACCCGTAACGCATTTTAGGACCTGTTCCGCCCAAGTTTCTGTTTCGGTCTACATCGTTTCGAACAGCATGGTAGTGAGCTGCTTCACCAAACAAAACAGCCCCGTTGTCCTTGGCATCGGTTTCCTGGTTGTTGTGTACTAGGCCACAATCGTTGCACCACACTTCACCTTTTTGTGGGACTCGTTCTAGATTCTTGCTACCGCAATCATCGCATTCGTTTAACTCCTTTTTTGTTATCTTCATATCTTTACTCATTTTTTCCAACTCCATTCTTGTTTGCTCATTGCGTGCCCAAAATTACCGTGTTCCTGTTCTGATTCGCCGAGGCAAATAGGCTGATGTGGGGTTTTTTCAGGCGGCCGCATTATGTAGTATGTGCGCCCTCCTATTTTAATTTAACCCACATCATGACCTAAATTTACAGAACATGAACCTTTCATGTTTAGACAAACAACGAATATTGGAATCGACAGTATATAAACGATTGAAGGAAAGAACGCTTTGCGCAAATAGAAATGCCCTACCCTATATAACCAACAATCAATCAATACCATTGTGCGCACAATATCTTTCTCGATTCGGTGAAAACAGTTGAGAGCCTTCAAGAACAGTCGACATCTGTGCCCTTGTTGGGGGAACGTTATGAACGGAAATAGTATGCCAGCGATAACTCTTGAAGCAGTTCCCTCGGGCCATAATATTCCTACATGGCTCCTCCAAAGCATATGTGATGGAGAGTGTGACAATCATCTTTTCTTGTATCCAAACGAAGGTAGCAGGAGTCAAGTCCTGCATCGATTAGCACAATTAAATGTTCCAATTGATACAACGCATCACCTTACACTGCGTCGGTTGATTTCTTTGATGATTCTCGATTCAGGATTGCCACCTGTTCTTCAAGACAGTTCGGGATTGTTTCTATCTATCCACGCCCATGTCAAAAAGGCTGCTGAATCCGGCGATTTACCTCTGATGTATTCTCCTCAAAATCAAAGGCAATGGTCACCATATCAAACCGAACGTCTGCTTGCATTGCATCACTCGTTAAGTGAATTGAAGAATCCTTGGAATTGGGATAACGACCCAGGTGCAAAGGAGTTTGATTCTATTTTGAGAAAGGTCTGTGAGCAATTGGGAGGGACTCACCCACATCATGCGCTTACAAGCTTGATCAAACATTTCAAAGAAAACGATTCAGTACCGTTTACACTCAACGATGTTCAAGGTCTATTTGTCTTAGATTCAGCCCCAGACTACACTGAGGTCGAACGAACTTTCCTTCAACAGATTGGATGTATGCGGCCAGTACACCAACTGTGTGTCCCCGGTTCCTTTCGACTTGGTTATCATGGGTCACATTTGCTTGAGGGTGATTGGGAATACGTGAATGAAGAAACCTTGCCTTCCTGGATTCCGAAACATCAAATTTGGGATTTTGACGACATAAATTCGTGGAGGTCTCCTGTTTCCCTTGAACGCAAGACCACGTATCATCGAATAACTGTCAACCGGAGAGCACATTGTATCGATGCCGCTTTTGAAATCCTTCATGAGTATCGTCAATCGATGAATGGGGAGGTTCTCATCATCGATGGCTCTGCAGAGAACAACAGAAGAATGTGGAATTCTAGGCTTCGTTCGCTTGGCTACCTTACTGGTTTTGAAAAACAATCTCTTGAACAAATTCCGTCTCTTGCGAGTCTCGCTCATCTCATGAGGATTGGTGATGGTTTAGACGCTTGGTCGATTGATAAGTTAAAATCGTTATTTGAAAATCAAAGCCTTCCTCTTCCAAATGGAGGAGTAGGAGGTTTGCAGCACCCTACCAAAACAGATTGGACTCCTCGCCCCCATCCGCACATTTTGGAAAATATTGCTCGTACCTTTCATGTCCGAGGTGGTTTAGGTGCACTTCATCGATGGCTTTCTACGCTTTCAAACGCAACTCCACAACTTGGAATTGAGCGAGAAAGGGCATTACAAGAACTTGAGGAAACTCAATGGTGGCTTGGATGTATTGCTCAAACATGGCACCCGCTTCTCGACAAATTTTCTCAAGAGGTATTGAAGACTGAAATCATCGGTTGTTCGTCTGGTGAAAAACTTCCAATGCCCCCACGTCCCAAAGACGGTTTGCAGTGGCTTGATACGTTGCTTTCGAAATTGGATTGGGATTCTCTGAAAGACCTAACGGTTGGCCACAATCGTTCTATCGCAGGATTACAACACCTTCGCGAATCACACAAAACCACTCAAAAAACGCTAAAAAAAGCGAACTTAGAAGTTCCGTCAACCGGCCAAGAATTTCTCAATTATATCGACCATTTAATTCAAAACACCACCGTTCCACGTACGCGAAACAGAGGAAATCAAATACAAATTTTAACTCCTGAAGAGGCTCAAGGGATGGAGGCAGACCTCGTTCTTCTTGTTGGATTGGATGTTGGTTCATGGGCGATGAAGTCTCCAAGAGTTCCCTGGCTCGATGCGCAATCTAAACTCCGATTAGGCATGCTTCATTCTGATTTGACAATTCGCAAAGGCCGTCACCATCTGCGCCATTTGTTAAATTCTGCAACATCCGTAATTGTGTTTGATAGCACAAAAGAAGAAGGGGGCGGCCCTAGCGCTCCCCTTGCGGAATGGTTCACTGAGTTACGCCAAAGTGGGGAGCTTTCATTGCTTCAAAACCCCCCGAGTTTTCTCCCTCAATCTTCCCATCAAACTGGAAATTTGAATCGAAGTTGGCATTGGACTACCGATGAACACGGTGAAGCATGGCTAACGCCAAGGCCGTTTACTGTGTCTGTTCAAGATGGAGTCATTTTTGCCGAGCGCGCAGGACATCGCCTTCGTGACCAACGGCAACGCCTCGGATTAGCATTGAGAGATGGCCTCCAACCCAGCGGTAATGTACTTTCAAAAAGTTCAGTGGCGATGGCACATGAGGTTTCCATTCAACTGGACCGATTTCATCGTCAGCCTAGCCACAAAAATTTAGAGAAGAACGAATATCTTCCGTGGCACCTTCGAAAGTATTTACTCAGTGTTGATGGGCTAAATTTGCGTCCGAAGAAAAGTCAAGTTTCAGTTGGTAGCAACCAACATGAATCATGGCCGAATCTTGGTATGAAAGGTTCGAGGAGTAACGGACCTGCAATAGATCCACGTCCATTACCTCCACAGAATATGAAGAGTGATATTCTCAATTCGGTGATGGGGTATTCCACTCCAATTGAAGTCGATGTTTGGTCTCCAAGCCGAATTCAGTCTTGGCTTGAATGTCCGCGTTTAGCATGGATGAAAAACCATCTCAAAGCTCAAGCCCAAGAATCGCAGTCTGAAGATTTGGACCACAGGACTCGCGGTACTATTCTGCACGATGCTGAAGCTTCCCTACTGCGTTTCCACGGTGTTCCTACGGCGGCACGACCGATAACTTCGCCTCTACCTCTCGATCGAACTCCTTTGGAACAACTTTGGCTTTCGATTCTCGATTTCCTCAGGGATGAGGTCTCTTGGCTCAAACGTGACGACGCTATTGCTGTTCATCGTTGTAGAGAAATGCTTGGTGTCACTCCAGATGTATGGCGAAATTATCTCGAAGGAGAGGGGCAAATTTCCTGTGGCGGCCGGATAGGAAGGATGCTCCTTTCGGATTATTCACTGAATCATGCTGCGCCGATAGCATGCGAATATGGTGTCGGACTTGACGGGAACTCAGCAATTACATTGGATGCTTGCGATGACAAAGGAAATCCTTCACCGTTCAAAATTCGTGGAAGAATTGATCGAGTTGACGAAATCGTTCTTGATGAGAAGCAAAGGAAGGAAGCAATTGCAGACGGCGTCCTTTCCGAAACCCTCGTATCAGAGCCGATGCCCCTGGGGCCAGGCCTTCTCCCTCCGGCGAATCGCTTGGTTGTCATTCGGGATTTGAAGACAATCAATGGACCTAAAATCAATGAACAGGGGAATCGGCATCGACGTGGTTTATTTGATGAAGTACAACTCGCATTGTACGCAAGGGCATGGGAATTGTCGTTCCCCGGCGATCGCGTTGTAGGCATCGGAGTAACCGAAATAGGAGAATCTACAGTTCATTACCTTGAAATGGACCAGTCTGTAACCAAATATCTGCATGATGCAGAAATAGGAGAACGAACATATTACTCACAAAAATTGCATCGATATCTCGAATCGCAATCGAGTGAGGATATTGGATTACGAGCGTTGATTGCAGAACGACTGAGAACCTCAAACCGTGCAATTTTAGCAGCAAAATCTGGTAATGTGAACTCAACTCCGGGGCGTCACTATTCGTTTAGTCCAATACGCCTTGTGTATCCAAGTAAATTTGGAGGGAATGCATGATGATTCGGTTTAATCGTAGTCAGCGCCTAGGTTTGGACTTGGACAAACATATAGCCCTTGACGCCGGAGCCGGAACTGGAAAAACCACGGTTATGGCAGAACGTTATGTTCAACATCTTTTGTCTCATGAACAAAGAGCAACTTTGCTTCTACCCCCAGGCCCGCGAGAGCCATTGAACGGCCATGGCTCCTTACGTGCTCCGCCAAAACAGCGCACCAGTCAGAAGGAATGGAAAGCCTTACTTCCCAGTGAAACGGTTGCAATTACATTTACGAAAAAAGCAGCATCAGAATTGAAATCAAGAATCCGTTCAAGAGTTGCACAAACACGTTCCAGCCCAATTCAATCAGGAGATGTCGATGGGATTTTCGACCCAAGAATTCGTGACCAAGCCGATGTTGAAATGCTTCTTTCATCGCTGGACGAGGCACCAATCTCTACAATTGACGCATTTCTTTCTCAACTTGTATCCCCTCATCTTGATTCTGTCGCAATTCATCCGAGCAGAGAACAGATTGCGGAAGAACGCTCGCCGTTGTTAACTCGCGAGGTTTTACAATCCGCATGGAGAATTCGAACAGTTTCAGATGCTCTCGAGGCAGGCGTACGAGGCAATGTTGCGGAATTCATTTCTGCACGTAATCGGCTGGCGATTCTTCTTGGTGGTCAAGAACGAGCTGCCGTAGTTCTCAGTGGTATGCTCGGAAAATCATTGTTCGTTGAAGAATCTCACCGAGCAATGGTGTCGCGAGCAAAATCAATAGGCCATTTTTGGGATGGAAGAAGTTCATTGCCGAATGAAGTACTCATGGATATGTTTTTGGAACCAGTTCGTGATATTGCCGTAGAATACACTCAGATTCTGCAAGGTCTACTTGTACAATGGACAGACCATTTCTTGGGATATTCGACACATTATGTCGCACCATGTGAATTGGAAATCGAAACATCGCTTACACGGTTTAACCATCTAACAAATCTAGCTAGAGAGCCGTTGCCGGAGAATCCAATTGAATGTATTCAGTGGGTTTGGCAAGTGGCGCTTGCCTCAACTTCAGCCAGTCAGTTGGAGTCAGAGGACGAACCAAACTTTTTCCCAAAAGGCGGCTTACCTCAAGCGAACCATTCAAATGGATGGCATCCGGGACTTTACGGAAAGTCTGCAGCAACCACATTGTCGAAAGGGGTTCGAGATACTCTCCATGCAGAAGCCGCGCTCTTGGCTGAAAGTCTACGTAGTCATCTCAATTCACGCCAAGGACGGCTTGTTCGCTTGCTTGGAAAATGTGCTTTTTTGTTTCAGCCATTATCTGATATTCCATACATGCCAGATGATTGTGAACTTCGTCCACAACCCGTCGGTACTGAATTTGAAGATTTAGCTCCTTCAGGTAATCTCAGAATTTCCAGTGAGTTACAAACAAGTGTTCTCAGCGATTTGCTACTTGTCCATCGTGGATGTCAAGACATTCTAACTTTGATGAAAGCCCAAGAAGGGGTTCACGACTATGACGACATTCAACGATTAGCGGCTGATTTAACCCTTGCCCGTTGCCCAGACATTGTCCGTCACATCTATCCCCATGAAGTGGTTCAAGCATTGGATAGTTTCGATGATGAACCGTGGTCCGACCGTCATATCGCTCGAGCAATAAGGTTGGCGTCAGATGATCAACAATGTTTTGAAGATTTAAATCGCAGATTCGCTGTTTTGCAATCGATTCGACGCCAGTTTCGAGCTTTTATTATCGATGAATTTCAAGACACGAACCCTGCGCATTTCCGACTTCTCGCTCGGTTATGGGGTCATCGGAATGCAAATTTTGACGAGCCAAAAAAACCACTCGGACCATGGGATCCGACAATTTGTATAGTTGGGGATATGAAGCAGAGTATCTATCGTTTCCGTCAAGCAGAGGTAACAGTCATGCGAAGGACAGTATCCGCGATTAAGCTTGCCAATGAAACAGAGTTGCTGGACTCTCGATTAGACCATCTACGTAAGAACGGCCATGGTCGTGACCCGAGGCCTGTTGGTGCTGGTGGTCAAACCGGTTCGTTCATTGTAGGTACAGAGGTCAAAGGTTCGTCAATACCCTCTCTACCTTGGGAGCATGTCAGTTTTGCATTTGACGACGATGAGAGCGCATTCAATGTTCTTGACGAGGAACATAAGCATCGGCGCTCGCTCGGACATGTTGACCTTACATCGAATCACAGAACATTACCGAATCTAATGGATATGATGAACGGTATGTTCCAAGATGTATTTTCCCCACGACACCACCTTCTCCCTGGCGACTGGCACGCAGAACATCAACATCTTCGGGCAGCACGTGTATTAGATAATTCAAACGAATCTAATTCCAGCATTATTTCGGTAAATAATGAGAGCAGTGATGCGAAATCATCTCTCTCCAATTGCCACGGAAAATCCACTATCGACTCAAAACAGCAAGGGCAAGTTGAATGGCTTTTACCGCTTCAAATTGATGCTCAGAATCCGAGCCTAGAACTTGACGAGTACTTCGATACCTTCAGTGCACTTGAAGCTTCAAACCATCACCTCGAAAATGAGTTAATTGCAGCACGATTGCAGGCACTTCTCTCTCATCGGCCAACACAAGTTTGGAATTCGAAGACGGATTCTTACACCGAAATACCTCAAAATAATACCGAGGTGAAGCCCGAAGATGTCCTGGTGCTTGTTCATTCTCGAAAACATATTCCAGATTTGATGACTCGATTGCAATCGAGAGGAGTTCCGGTCATGGCCGACAGGCAGGGCGCTTTACTCTCACAACCAATCGCGTTACCCTTACTTTCATGCCTCGAACTTCTTGCTAATCCAATGTCTCGTCATGCTGCACTAACACTTGCCCGCTCCCCAGTTTTCGGATTCAATGACGCAGAATCTCACCGTTTAATGACTCAAGAGTTTGAAGGAAATTGGTGGCAAAAAATACAGCATTTTGCCCCGAATGATTCGATTCGTCAGCTTGCCCATCATCTTGAACAACTTGTTCAGTGTGGTGCATTGCACGATGTGTTTGATGTAATTCTGGACCATTCTGACCTTTTGGTGGCTTATCCAGATGATACTTCTCGCCAAAATGCCGAGTCGATATGTGCTTTGATGGTCAATATAGGCAATGAGCTAGGTCACGAACCTTCTGCAATCTTTAATCGACTCACTGATCTTGAAGACTTGGGCAATCAAGGTCCATCAGCTATTACGACACCTTCCGGCGGAGCAGTTCAAATCATGACCATTCATGGTGCTAAAGGGCTTCAAGCGCCGGTCGTCGTCGTAGCAGGATTATTCCACGCCGGGAAGTCTGATGCAGCCCTAGCAGCGAGAAACAATGTCCTTGTCACACCTCAAGTTATTGCCGGCAGAATAAATCCATGGAGTTCTCGCGAACGACCCAAAGACGGTCTTTGGGAATTCACCAAGTGCATCGACCATGCTCAGCGCCAAGCAGAACGACGTCGAGAGTTCTATGTTGCTTTGACGAGGGTGGAGAATCATCTGATTTTATCCGGTTCTCCATCTCGAACCGCAGAAATAGATTCGAAAACCAAGAAATTGATGGTTCGAGTAAAACCATCACTCAAAACTATGGGGGGGATGCTCTTGGATGGTTTACGCAGTCTTTCGCATCAAAACCGGATAGAGGATTCTCCGTGGCTATTGGAGGGAGATGATTTCGCATCACCGCTCTCATCCTTTACCGAAACAATGCTGGAATTAGATCCGTTTGAATTATCCAATACTTCTCTGCTTGGAATCCCTACTCTGGGGGGGATAAACATCTATCATGGACCACAATGTTTCCCGAATTTACAGAACAAAACCCCTCTCCAACAATGGTACGCTGTTGAGCAGCGTATGAGCGGACTCTCCGATGGACACAAGACCGACAAGAAGGTTGTTCCAACAGTTCATCAAATTCTAAGGATGCCAGCACACAGTCTTGACTCAAGTTTCAACAATCCACGAACTCACTGGTTGACGGAGGTTCGAGGATGGATGCCGGAACCATTCCACTTCTTTTCAACCCAAGCAGGAGAGAGCATGAAACCCAAATCTCTCTATCCTGAGGCCACGGTATTTGGAACTCTCATGCACCGACTTATTGAAATCGGACTTCAAAACCCCGCATCTCAAAACGGTCCACCAGTTCTTGATTTACCTTCGGCATGGGTGTATGATGGAGAAGACAAACTCGATGATTATGAAACCATCAAACGCGTCATGGCAGAAGAAGGTCTTGGCGTTGACCAGTCAAGCGATGACGTAGCACAAAGAACTGCAAAAAGGTTGGCTGAACTGGGCCGCTTGATACGAATCGGATTGCTTGGTAAGTATGCTGCTGGTGGTCAATATCATGGATATGTGGTGGAAGGACTAAGGACGGAATTACCGTTTTATTATGTTGACAAGGTGAATTTTTCTGATTTATTCAGAACGGGGTTCTCAGTCAATGGACCAGTACCTCTCTCTCAAATCAATCATGTGGATGTTGTGTTTGATGGTCGAGCAGACCTTGTACTCGCCTTACGAGATGACAACGGGAATGGATTTTTGCAAGTTGTTGACTTGAAAACCAAAGGATGCCGAGATGAATTCAACTCGGATGATTCCAGCCGAGGTAGTTCATTACAACGCTATGAAGGTGATCTCCTCGACCCTCATGCATCAACCGGTGCAGAAGCCACAATTCTTGAGCAACATAAACTGCAACTTACGTTGTATTCCCTCGCATTAGAATCAATTGAGTTACAAAAGCCCGAATCAAAACGCCGAACAGTACTCCCGCCTTCGCTTCTCATAGGCGCATCTGGCAGGATTGTCCAAATGACACCAGAAGAATACTACGAATCCAAAAAGTTGTTTTCGAAGCATGTTCGTTGGATGGCTCAGTTGTCTGCAGCACCTGAAACAGTTCCGGAGCCGTTAACTGTTGAAGACTCCAATGGAGATGTTTTGGCGTTGTGCCCATTTTCAAAGGGAGACATCCGATTGGGTCTTTCCGGAGACGATATTCTTGGGAACAATGAAGAAAGAGATTATGATTTGTAACCGACCATTGCTAATGTGCCAACAAACCCGTCTCTGACACCAACTCTATGGAGGGAAACATCGACAAATCCTGCATCCAGCATTGCTTTCTCCCACTGCTTTTCGCTTCGAGTTGACATGTGTACATTGAGAGCCTCCGCCCAGTCAAGACTGTCTTCATTTTCGAGGTAATGGTCGATACCAATGACAGCCATCCCACCGCTTTTGAGCCATATATCGTGGAATGCTTTGAGCATCTTTTCAGGTTCCTTAAGGTAGTACAGAAACTCCATACTGTGAATTAAGTCGAACGTAGTATCGGGCTTCCAATGAGGTAGTTTTGCGACGTAGTATTCGCCATCCGCATCTAAAGATTTGGCTTTTTCAACCATCTTTTGAGAACCATCAACTCCCACAATGCGTGAACAAAATTCATCCTCTCCAATCAGTCTGCAAACCCATCCATTCCCACATCCAACATCGATAGCTGTGAAGTTTGACTTCCTTGGCAAAGCGGCTATTTTTAGCATTTCATGTACCGAATTAGCATGGCCCTTTTCCATTCCCCGATCTTTGCCTTTGTCAGCCCATTCACCGAACAGGTCCGTCGCATCTCGAAGGCTCATAATTTCCCTCGAACCGAGACATTACAAGAACGTGTTTATTGCGAAAAGAACTTTTCCTACCGACTCTTGAAAGATTCATGCTCGATGTATCCACTACCATTGAAGAAGTTCTCTATCCTCCAATTGAACCGTACGAAACAGGCATGCTTCAAGTCTCTCAACTGCATACAATCGCTTGGGAGAAAAGTGGTAATCCTGAAGGAATGCCCGTTCTCGTAATTCATGGAGGTCCTGGCGGCGGAGGACAACCCAGTTATCGCCAATACTTCGATCCGAATGCTTACAACATTATTCAGTTTGATCAAAGAGGTTGTGGTAAATCAACTCCCCATGCTGAATTGAAAGACAACACCACTCAAGCATCAATCAATGACATTGAAATGTTACGAGAAAAGTTCGGAATTCAAACATGGCATGTGTTTGGAGGTTCTTGGGGCTCAACGCTATCTCTCGTGTACGCACAGCAGTATCCAGAGTGTGTTCGGAGTCTCATGTTGCGCGGAATATTCATGTGTCGAAAAAGCGAACTGCATTGGTTCTATCAAGATGGCGCTAGTCATATTTTCCCAGATGCTTTTGACGCCTATCGAGAACACATTCCTGCAGATGAACAGGATGATTTAATCCAAGCCTATTACGCGCGTCTCACAAGTTCAGAGGCTGAAGTTCGACGAGCTGCCGCAAAAGAATGGACCCGATGGGAAATGGCCACAAGCCGATTGTTCCCAGATGCCTCGTATCTTGAAAAGGCAGAGGATTTGGACTTCGCAGTTGCATTTGCTCGGATTGAATGTCACTATTTCATCAACGGTATCTTTCTTGAGGAAGCGCATATTCTTAACAACGTAGCTGCTGTTCAACACATCCCAATGCACATTGTACAAGGACGATATGATGTGGTTTGCCCCGTTCGAAGTGCTTGGGAATTGCACAAAGCAGTACCCAAAAGCAAGTTGATTATTGTTCCTGATGCGGGACATTCTATGGGTGAAGTTAGTATTGCGAGAGAACTTATTGCAGTTACCGATTCGTACCGATAATACATGTCAAATCAAGGGTTTTGCTCTGTCCTTTCATGCGTCGGCTTGATAGGGTGGTGACGTGTGGGCGTTCATGGAGGCTTACCTCCGGGTGAAAAAATGACCGAAGATGGAACCATTACACCAGAAGATTTTGAACCTGCAGTCAAGAAATTGTCACCGGACGAATACGAAGACCAAATCAAGGTCCTTTACGAGGCGTTCACTTCTGCACAAGCTGATTTGGAGGATGCATTAGCGACCATTGAAGTTCTTGAAAAGGAAATAATTGAGCGAGAGATTGAGAAGGAAACTCAAGAGGCCCTTCTTTCTGAAAAGGAGGTTCGAATCAGAGAACTGGAACTTCGAGCGGTCAAGGCAACAAAAAAGGTCGAGCATCTTGAACCAGAATTGGAAAAGATGGAGGAAAAATACTCTCGTGAAAAGACTCGTGTAAGCACTGTTTTCAGCATTGCTGAAGAACTCGATAATGATTTGAAACATGCAGTTGTTGAGATGAAGGCTCGTGATGATTGGTATGTTGACCACATGCAGATTTTTGAAGACCTTAACAAAGCAATCAAGGTTCGATATGAAATGATCGAACGAGCAATAGAGGCTGAACGGAAGTCACAGCATATGGCACGAGCCTTCACCGAACGTATGGAAGACATGGTCGAAGCCCGAGCATCTGACATGGCAGAGGCTGAAGCAGAAGCAAAGGCTGCTGAGGAAAACAACGCCTCAGTGGAAACCGTCGAATCTGAAGAAAACGCCTCGTCCGAAGAGCCTTCTGAGGAAAGTGCAGACAAGCCTGATGAGCCATCTGACGAAGAACAGACTGAAGATACGCCAGAAGAAGCATCGACCACGACCACTGCCTCGGCTACATGGGCTGACGGCGATGACCCTTGGGCAGATTGAGGTGGGTAAATGGCTGGATTGGCCCATGGAGGGCACGGTCCGGTTTTGATTCCTTTTTTCATGGGTGGAAGCGCGCTCATTATCGGCGCCACCATTGATTCATTGTACGGACTCATTCCTTTATTTGCGATATTCTGTTTCATGTTCTCTGCTTTCTGCGCCAATTTCTGGCGTGATCCGGACCGCCCAATTCCTCGAGAGGATGGGATTCTTGTCAGTCCTGCAGATGGCCATGTAATGTTCGTACGAAGAGAGAGGGCAACAGGTCGTCGCCCCTCCAAAATTGAGGAAGAATCGGGCAATTGCCAATCGGACACGTTAACGGGTAAATGGTTTCCAGAACCATCATCAGACCCTCTTCTGTTTGAGACAGAGCAGCGTTTTCAATCTGTGCCGGAAGGCGAAGAGTCGCCCACGGATGTGTTTCGAATTGCAATTTTCATGTCTCCACTTGATGTTCATGTCAACCGTTCGCCATGTGCAGGAACTCTGCTTCGGATGGAACACCGTACCGGGAAGGGGATGCGACGAGGTCCTTTTCGTCCAGCCTACAAAAAAGAAAGCCAATACAACGAACGTGTTCGAAGTGTTTTTTGCAGTGAATCCAATGTTATGATTGAAGTTACACAAATTTCTGGAATACTTGCTCGGACAATTGTTCCATGGCTTGGGACAAATTCGAAAGTACGGCGTGGGCAACGCTATGGAATGATTCGTTTAGGTTCGCGAGTAGATATTCGTGCCCCTGCGATTCATTTTTCCCCGACTGTGATTTCAGCCGAAGAGAAGAACCCCAGTCATCCAAAGGGTGAATTTGTCCAAGCCGGAACAACTGTTTTGTTTCGAGCTCGAAATCAAGTTGACTAAATCTCCGGTGGATTGAAACATGAACGGTTAGCCCGATGACCGGGGAGAGAGTATGTCTGCGCCAAAAACGCTCACACTTCTTGGGGAAGGTAAGAAAGGTGCGCGTATCCATGATTTGGTGAAGGCTCCAGCGAATACTCCGTGGGCCCGTGCTCGTCAGCAATCATGGGACGCTAGTGAACCAGCGACAGTGTATTTCACTCCAGAAACTCTTGCCGATGGCACACCTTGCAGTGCAGTTACTGTTATTTTGCGAACCAAAGGTTGTCATTGGTGGTGGTCCAGTGGCTGTACCTTTTGTGGGTACTTTAACGACACAAGAGATGATGTCACGAACGACGATCTTCACTCTCAATGGCAGTATGCATTGGAAAAGTTTGATGATTTCAAAGACCATGCAATGGTGAAGGTTTACACGAGCGGCTCGTTACTTGAAGACAGAGAAATACCTGTGGAATTTCAGCAAACCGTGTTATCAGATTGCCAGAGGCTTGGTAAAGAATTGATTGTTGAAAGCCGATGTGAACAGTTGACAGATACAAAATTGGCATGGGCCAAGCAATTCAATCAAAGCTTTGCTGTTGCCATTGGGTTGGAAGCCTATGACGATGAAGTACTCCGTTTTCACGTGAACAAGGGATTCTCAACCAAGGCATGGGATAGAGCGGTTGATAATCTCAAAAAACACGGTATTCGAATAAAGACATATCTTATGTTCAAACCACCGTTTATGAGTGAAGCAGATGCTTTGAACCACGGTGTAAAGTGGATTGAAGATGTTGCTCACAGAAGCGATGAAATTTCAGTCAATCCGATGAATATCCAACGGGGCACCATCATCGACCGATTGCACAGGAATAACGAATACCGGCCTCCATGGCTCTGGTCTTTGGTTGAAATGATTCGCCGAGCACACCCGACAATTCATCCCGATGGAGGAAAAAACGGAGATAAAGACCAAGTTTGTCGATTGATCATCCATCCTACTGCAGGAGGTAAAATTCGAGGCGCACATAATTGTGGCTCTTGCGACTCTGAAGTGGTTGCGGCGATTGAACGATATGCAGTTTCAGGTGATTTGGAAGAATTCACAGGCCTTTCCTGCTCCTGTGAAGCGGCCTGGAGGGAAGAATTGCTCCTTGAGCAAGCACTTCCCACCCCTCTTGGAATATCCAAACCTCGAAGAGGAAATACACTTGACAACCTTCGTTCTCTCTAGCGTTTTTCAATCGAAGAAATCCTCTTTGGTTGGAGTGAATGTTTATCACCGCATTGCGAGTGGGAGGATTGACCCCTACGGGGTCATAAGTGGGTGAACGACTATGACCAATGCTTCTACTTTACCTGATGTCACTGTTGGAACCGGAGAACCGTCTAGCAGTCGTGTCTTTTTGACACTTTTCAGTGTGACACTCCTCGGATTGCTTGCCTTATTCTCAAATGTTTTTGGATGGGATACAATTCCGTTGCTTGGAGAACTCGTACCCCTCATCGGAAATCTTGGTGGAAGTGGAATTTGGTATTACCTCATTGGAATTCTTATTGGTTTGGGCGCAATAGTCGCCTCTTTGCTTAGCGAGGTCATCGTCGATTAGGAGGTGTGATGAATGGAAGTCGTGTTTATTTCTACTGCTCTAATGGTCGGCATACTGGCCCTTGTTTCAAATTACATGGTCAAAGGCATTGGCGGGATGGCAAGTCCATTGCGTCAAGTTGGTTTGTTTCTCCTGAATAAAGCACCTGCTGGACTTATTGATTTGTTCAAGGATAAAGCAGGCAGTGGAACCAAGACTTGGATGCGATACGGTATGGCTTGGTTCTTTATGGCGGTGCTCGGTACTTTCCTCGGCATTTGGCATCGCTACGACCCGACTGCTCTCAACTCACTTTCGAGTGTAGGCTGGAGTTACGATGACGGTTCGATGCTTACCGATTACACTCGAATTTTCTTCTCAACTGCGATGAATTACCTCCTTGTTGGCGCAGCACTCGTTGCCGTCTCACGTTCTTCGAAGGGACGCCTCGCAAGTGAGGCCAGCGCATCCATGGTTGCAGCCCTGTTGACTGCATCCACAATTGCAGTTTTGCTTCTGCCTGCTGTATTTTCATTCCTAACAATTGAAAATGAGGCGGCAATTTTGGAAACACTGCAAAATATTTCCATGCTGCTGCTTTCTGCTATGCTCCACCTAGCACTTCTCATCAATATCTTCATCACTCTCGGTGATCGTGAACACGATGATATTTCACCAACGACATGGTTCTTGGTCCTCGCTCTTGTTGCCAAAATAACCAGCATGTTGTTTATTTTCTTTGGAGAGATTGTCGATGCTTCCCAAATGGTCTGGATGGCCGAACGAGTCCTCAATGGCTGGGTCCCACTTGCGCTTATCTTTGCCGTGGCTTACCACATCATTCCTTTCACTGCCGGTAAACCCGTTTGGTCTGCATCAATGCAAAAAGCGAACATGCTGTTCCTCTTTGTCACCATTCCGCCTTTCTTTATGTCGTCAGCAGATGCCGGTGAACTGCTGCAAAATGTCGGTGCAATTCTCATGGCATTGGGGCTACTACCGTTGTTTGCTGGTTCCGTAAATATGGTTGCAACCGCGGCTTCTAACCTTGAAAAGATTGTGAAAAACCCAGGAGCATTTGCTGCTACTGCAGCGATGATGATTCTTCCAATCTTTGCCGTTGGTGGATTCTTCACTGGTATGGATACTTTCGTGGGAATGGACAAACTTGGCAACATGGCTCATACTGTCGATTCAGGATTTATGTTCACAGTTGGAGGACTGATGATGCTCGCTGCAATATTTACCTCATATCCGCTGACTTCACAAAAGCAACTGGCCAAAGCCAGCAATGCGCAACTTGCGGTATGGTTTACAATCATTGGAGGCCTAGCAGCAACAATTTCAGCATTAATTGGTGACTTTACCCAATACGGGGTTTCAAATTCAGGAGTTGAAGATGCGGTTGCTTCAACTGGCGGCTTCTATCTTGTGTCCGCCGCATTGTTTTATCCAATAACAATCGGTGTAATTCTTGCTGCACTTTCCATGATACACACTGGCCGTCCGAACAACGCATCCCTTACTGAAGCAGTGACCTCTACAGACATTCACTCCTACACTTTGGTTGAAGGTTCGACGACCATTCGAACTTTACTTGGTCGTGGCGTCGGCATTGATACGAAATTGAACATTGGCGAGGTTGAAGAAGATGAAGGTGGTTCTTCTCTCATTCGAGTATCTGCTCAACTGCATAACGATGAAATTGTAGAATATCCCATGCCTGAGGAATTGGTTATGCTTGCTCAATACCTCAAGCAATCAAAGCAGACCATTTTCGAATTCTTCAGCTCGATTGATTTGGATGGTTCCGGAGAAATTGACGGTTATGAATTCAGAGAGGCCCTCGCCAAAGCGAACATTGCTGACCTTCCTCCATGGGAAATGGGGCGTTTGGTTTCAGCGGTAGACTTGGATGGGGACGGTCGTTTGAACCTCCCAGAATTGGACATCATGCTTGTCAAGATTCGGAATGAGATTCTCGATTCTGAAGAAGAGTAACCACGCACAAAGGTGTGTTCACTGTGAAGATTGGACTCGTTGGCAAACCGAATGTCGGCAAATCAACGTTTTTTAGTGCTGCTACCTTAGCAAAAGTCGACATTGCAAATTATCCTTTTTGTACGATAGAACCGAACGTCGGGGTTGCATTCGTCGCCGCCCGCCTCCCATGCCCTTGCAAGGACCTCCGATTACGACTTGAATCTGAAGGCAGATTGGATCCAGTCGATGCTGAAGACCCGCGTCAGGGAAGTTTGTGCGAACCAAGAACGGGAACATGTGTAGCGCATCGTCGGTTAGTCCCATGCTTTTTGGTTGACATTGCTGGTCTTGTTCCAGGGGCGAGTGAAGGCAAAGGAAGGGGGAATGCTTTCTTAGCTGATTTAGCGAATTGCGATGCTTTAATTCAGGTGGTCGATGCTGCTGGCAGCACCGATATTGAGGGTAATCCTCAAGGAAATCAACAATCCAAGGAGGTTGCACAACAACGAATACGTGATGAGGTTGAATTTTTGAGCAAGGAACTCGATGCATGGATCTCGGGCCTGCTTAACGATGGTTGGACCCGCGGTGTTCGAAGAGTTCAAGCCGAAGGCGAGAAAGGACTTGTGATGTATCTTCAAGAGCAGTTAACAGGTTTGGGGGCAACTCAACACTCAATATCATTGGCTTTTGAATCGTTTAAGAAGCAGCATTCTGAGTTAGGTCGTCCTTGGGATTGGGAACACTCAGTTATCTCTTCCTTGGCTTTTGAAATACGACGGATACTATTCCCAATTCATATTGCTGCAAATAAATTCGACATTGCTCCATCAGGTGTTCTGGATGGAATCGAAGTCAATGGCCGCCTCATTCCATGCATGGCAGACGTTGAACTGGCATTGAGGCGCGCGTCATCAGCAGACTTGATTCGATATATTCCCGGTGAAGATAGCTTTCAATATTCATCCAAGAACTCACTTTCTGAAGCTCAAAATAAGGCCTTGGACCACATGCTTGAGAGGCTTTCAACCAACAAAGGAACCGGTGTTTCATCGATGATTGATTCGGTTTTGTTTGATGAATTGAATCATATTGTTGTTTATCCAGTCCAAGATGA
This sequence comes from Candidatus Poseidoniaceae archaeon, assembly GCA_030741225.1. Taxonomy (GTDB): domain Archaea; phylum Thermoplasmatota; class Poseidoniia; order Poseidoniales; family Poseidoniaceae; genus MGIIa-L1. The sequence continues at coordinate 24,670 of JASLVU010000003.1, forward strand.
AAATCATTGGACGGATGGAGAAGGTAAGGTCCTGCCAGACGCATTTGTTGTTCCTTCTGGAATTCAAGCCAAGAATCTCGCCTTTAAGGTCCACAGTGATCTTGGTGAAGGATTCATTCGTGGTGTTGACGGGAGAACACGTCGGGTCGTTGGTTCAGAACACGAACTTATCGACGGCGATGTATTGAAAATACACGCCAAATCTTAGTCAATGACCCTTAGGCCGGTCATAGGCCGGAGTTAATCTTGCCATATCTCCCGAATATTGACCACCACGATAGATAAACCAAACCGGGGCGATGAGGGTCAAGATGACCAGCAATGCGAGCACATACAATCCCCAAGGTCGGACATCGCTGAGAACGATGATCCAAAGTGTCCATAGCAATGGAATATACATGAAAATACTGTACCTTCGAGCCATTATCTGCAGTCGAGCACTTCGAAGCGAATCGTCGAACATGTTTGCAGCTTCTTCTTCGGTAACGAGACCTTTTTCTACACCACAACGAACACAAACCTGTGCTCTTGGTCCATTTCCGTGAATGAATTGCTCCCGGGAATAGGTGCTTGAGCAGTATCTGCATGTTGGCATAGATGTCCCTCAAATTTACCGAAACACTCCCGATTCTTCAAGCATCCGCTTCAAACTGTAGGAAATTATCCAGTAGTTTCAATCCATCTTTTGAACCGACTGATTCTGGATGAAATTGAACACCACATATCGGTAGTGATTTGTGTTCTAAAGCCATAATTTCATTGGTAGATTCTTCATATGTGATATCAAATATTCCAGTATCTTTGACATTTGAAACACTCAATGAATTGTATCGAGTGAACATTGATGGAGATCGAATTCCTGAAAAAACTCCACTATCGGAATGTAGGCATGAACGAGGCACACCATGAACGGGGCCGTGAACGGAACGAGCAACGGTCATGCCGGCTGCAAGTCCAATGGCTTGATGACCGAGACAAATTCCCATTACAGGTTGCGGAATTAGCGATTGAAGAGAGGCTTTTGCGATTGCTAAGGTAAGTGGTGAATCCTCGGGCTTTCCAGGACCAGGACCCAGAATCACATGGCTCGGTTTGAGTCGGTTTACCAGTTTGGCGGCAGAATCAGCGTTCCATGGTTTTCCGGAAAGGTAATCTCTGGCTTTGAGAATAGATACATCATGCCCTAATCCAGCAACAGCGTGAGCAATATTCAGTGTAAATGAGTCGAGATTGTCGATGAGAAGGATGCCATTGATTGTCGGAATCGATTCGTGAACAAACTGAACAGAACCATGTGCTGATGTAATTGGTGCTTCTTCGATTTCTAACGGGTGATTTGTGAGTTTGCGGGTAGGCAATGCTGAGTCGTTGTTTTCAATCCACCCGCATGCACGACGTAGAGCAGCTGCTTTCCATTTTGCTTCGTTGACTTCGGCCCGTGGAATCGACCCGATCGTGATACCTCCTCCAGCGGCAATACTTCCACTCCATCCGTATCTCGTTTTCTTTGCAATGAGTGTTCGAATCATGATGTTCAATGCACATGAACCAGAATGAACATCAATCCATCCAAGTGAACCGGTCCAAAAGGAGCGCGGTCGTTTTTCAACTTCGTCTATTGCTGCACAAACGACAGTTCTTGGACACCCTGTGATACTCCCTCCAGGAAATACATTTTGAATCGCATCGATACCATTCATTTTATCTTCAAATTTGCCGGAGAGATGGGAGACGAGGTGCTGAACTTGAGCGTAGGCTTCAACATCAAACCGTTTGATAGCAATACTTCCGACTTTAGAGACATGAGCAATATCGTTTCGCATCAAATCTACAAGCATTCTGTGTTCGGAACGTTCCTTTTCGTCTTCAACCATTTCATTGCGTAAAAGAAGTTCTTCTGCATCTGTTGTGCCACGTGGACGGGTTCCCTTAATCGGTGAAGTGAAGACATTTTCTTCATCGCATTTGAGAAGGCTTTCAGGTGATGAACAGACGATTGAAATATTCAAATCAGGTGCTTCAATGTATGCTGAAAAAGGTGCAGGATTGGAGATTGTAAGACGCTGAAAGATTCTTCGAGGATGTTCGTTTAATTCTCCATCCCACCACCTTCCTACATTGACTTGATACATCTGTCCAGAACGAATACTTTCACGAATATCATCGATTATTCTCTCATGCTGCGTATCTGTCATTGAACTGGAGTCTTGGGTAAATACAGGTTCTTCAAGCTCCGGCAAGGGATGATTCTTGTTTACATAATCGAGAATTTGAGCAGACCAAGAATCGTCAATGAGGGAATGAACAGTCATTGTCTCGGTTTTTCGGTCTTGAACAATCATTTTTTCAATGAGCCAAAGTACAGTCAGAAGTTCTTCTTCATCTGGAGGATGTTGGAGATAAATTGGCTGTGTCCACTGAACCATATCATACGACAACGCACCGGCCCAAAACGGTCGCTGAGGAAGTGAACTGTCCGGTTGGTTTTCAAACAGCGCATCGGGGGTGAGAGTACGTAATTTGTTGAGCATCTCATCTATTGATTGGGCAAAAATGGAGGTTGAGTGATACCAGCAACCGTGTTTCCATTCCTCGACGATTGCAGTGAATTTCTTTTTGTTCGGATTTACTTGGATTTCACCATTCAGCGGACTGTGTGAATTGGGAATGACGATATCTTTTGGCTGTACAATTTTCACTCGCCATTTTGGCGGACCGCACAATATCGAGAACTGGGCTAAATGTGAATAAGGTCCGCTTGAACAGAAAAGGATTTCATCAGGACCTCCATATTTTACTGCATTTTGTCCAAGCAAACCTTCGTCTCGAAGGTGATTTTGGAGCCCGAGCAATTCAAGACTCATCGCCATGCCTCACATCGAACCAAGTTGTTTCTTTTTGATAATGTTCCTTTAGTATTGATTGACAATGGTTGGTAAGAGTCTGGCTGTCGCTAAACTCTTCACTGTCGAGTGAAAGTATTCTGCAAGCTCCCAAGCCACTGCCAATGACCACGATTTCGACAGCTCTGGCCACCAACCTTTCGTTTAATCTCCCGGATTGTACAAGAATACCTGATTTCTGCAATCCCTGGGATATATGATTGAAAGTGATGCTTTCAACACCACCTTGGTCCTTGGCAGCGACCCAAACAATTCCATCTTCATCCATAACTAAGGGCATTGCTCTATCGGCATCAATAATGGCGAAGTCATGGACAAGAAACGCAATGTCGCAACCAAGTTCTTGTGCGGATTCTCGTGCTTTGATGTACGGAGACCAGCAACCATGTTTTGTTCCGTTTATTCTTTTGGACCATTTTGGTGCTGCAATTGTCGTTGCATCCAATTCTTCATCACGCAATTCAACATCCCTCGTTTCAAGAGTTAATGTTCCGTTTTGAGACAACTCAATTCGAAGAAGTTTACCAAGAGAAATTTCTCCTTCGACTGTCTCGACATCGACCATTTTACGAATCTGATTCTCAAGAAGATGATTCATGTTTTGTGGGAAAGGTATGCGTAGATTTTCAGCATGCTTTGCCATTCTTTCACTATGCAGCGGCCAGTCGGCAATTTTGAATTTGCCATCCCACAACGCAGTTGTAAACACCGCGTTTCGTGGGTTTGGCAGAATGCCTATGCTCATTGACACCCCTCAAAGCAAGTCATCCAAGAAGGATGTATCAATACTCGCTTGTGGGAGTTGCGGCGAATTGGGTTCAGCGAGATCATTCATAAGTGCGTTGTTTTGAACTGGGCGCATTACAGGTTGCGGTGCCTGGTATGCAGGACGCCCGTACAAGTCTTGATTTTCAATTCGCTGTGCGGCAGCGTAGATATCATTCGCTTGATTTACAGGAACTGCAGGCACTGGCTTTGATGGCATTGGAGGTGCAGTTGAGTCACCAAAAGAATCCCAAGTGTCATCTTGAATGCCCCATGTGGCTTCTTGCAATTCAAGAGTACGGTCCCTCTTTCTTTGACCGCCACGTGACCGAACAATAGCAAGCAAGAGTATCAACGCAGTGACAAGAAGGCCGGCAGCAAGCAAGTTCGGTGTTGTCAGAAGTGTTGAGAAATCGTTCTGGTTATTGGAGTCTTCACCAGAGCCAGCATTGTTTGCGTCTTTGCCGTACACATCAAGCATCACAGCGTTGACTTCTTCTCGTTCAAAGAGGTCGTCAAATGGTGTGACTGCAACGTACCATGCCGAAGTATTGGTTAACGCTTGGTAATTGCTCGGCGTGATTAAGAAAGTGTTCGATGCTTTCACTTCAGCCACAAAGTCTGCATCTGAAACAGAGGTAAAGTCTGTTCCAGAGATATACAATCTGTAACCGCGAACACTTGAATCAGCAGAATGAGTCCACTCGACAAAGATATTTGATTCGGAATTCCATGACAGAGAGATGTCTTCGATTTCATCAAGGTATCCTCCCAAATCGTCAACATCATTGTCTATCGATTTGTTCGAAACAGTCTGGAGGTTAATTTCCTGAGCATTTCCAGCAGTATCTCGGACAACGACAGCGACCCATATTTCGAGTCCTTCTACCACTGGCGTATCTCCGGCAACAACTTCGATAGTGAGTGGAAGTTGAGGTAGTCGGGGAAGAGTTGCAATTGGTGTTGCAGGCCCTGAACTTCCGAGCCCTACTGCATCAAAAGACCATGTGGCGCCGTAGACATCATACCCAGCAACATCGCTTTCATTACTCAACTCAAATTCCAGCAGAAGGGCACTTCCATCATCGAGAGGCCGGTCGTAAAGATTGAGTGAGGAAATCACTTCAGGTGCAGTAATATCTTGAACGTTGTTTATTGGAATAACCGAGGCTTGAGGTAGTTGGGTGAGATGGACATTTCCTGCTAAGTCATGCACGGTAACGACAACGAAGAGTTCTATATCTGGCTTGATGATTTGTGGGGTTGCATCCACGATTGAATCGCCACCGTAAAGCGCTGTAGAGATTGAAAGTTCAATTGGATTCAAGTCTTCATCAATCCATTGCTTGTTAATTTTCAAACAAGCGCACACAGCAGGGTCGTCACCAAACGCAGCCCAAGCTACGGACAAATCGGACAACGGCTTATCAGCAGCCCACACAATGTAATGTGAGAAATCATCAGCATCGGAAATAGACCAAATGACATCGATTGCAGTTCCATCGTCATCTGGATGGTCAAATGCGTTGACTGAGCCGACTCTATCCGGAGTTGTACCGCTGCCTGCAGTATTGCGAAGGGGTGTAACTTTCATCACATCAACATCATTGAGATTGGCATTAAGCCAATCGTCGTAAGCGACAACACCAACATAGTAGGCTTGACCATCTTGGAGACCAACACCGTCAATATTGGTGACAGTTGTCGAATTCTCGGAACAGTCATCGATTATTTTCGCTTGGGAATATTGGTCGCTTGCAACAGATGTAGATGGGATTGTTTCAGCGTCAGTCCCTCCTGATGACAAACGAATAAAGATTGCATAAAATGTACAATCTTCGGCAGTATTGACGTCCCATGAAACAGTAATTCGGCCACCATCATCGTCTGGAGTATCAATTGCAGCCACATTTTCCATCTTTGGAGGAGCAGTGTTGTCATTGAGTCCGCCAGTAGGCACCACAGGACCAATGATTGTTGGGTTCATGAGGTCCTCTTGCCCGGATTCATCGGCACATGTAAGAGCAAGCCAGTAGGGCTGTCCAGCATCAAGCGAAACAACAGTGGTGTTGCCTTCGGTTTTGTTCACTTCAGCCACAGGTGTCAATCCCAGAGCATCTGTGATTGAAGTGGTTGAAGCATAGATCATGGTTCCAACCAAATCTAGAGAAGTACATCGAGCCCATTCCACTTCTAAATCGCCATCATCTCCACCATCGTGGGGCCCAGCACTTGCCCAAACTGGAGAAAGCGGGACTTCGTTGGATGCAGAGGCGGGCCCGAGTACCGGAGACGGTATACCTAGGTGTCCATCGTCATATTCAACGACGACAACAGCGTAATACTCGTTTCCATCAACAATTGGTACACCGTTTGCAGTTGTCACTTCGCTTGAAAGTCGGCTGTGCAGAGAGATTGCTTTGTCAACAGTTCTTCCAACAAGGTCGTCTGCCGTTAGTGGCAAACCAGAATCGGTCGTAAACGGCCCTTCGTTAACATAGATAAGATAGCGAGCGAAATTTTCGTCATGGACAAGTGTCCAGTTTGCAAGAAGGGCTCCACCGCCATCATCGGGCCTGTCAATGAGGTCGGTCATTGAAACAGGAGTTTCTGTACGTACATAGTCGTAAATCAGTCGAGCATGAAGCGAGCCGTTGGATGGGGAGCGAAGCGTCAAAGTCACAAATTGAGTTCCGTTGATTATTACTCCATTTGAAACAGCAAGTTGCAGCGATGTCTCAAAGTCTGGATTGTTGTTTAGTTCAATAGTTGCGTTGTACTTCAAACTCTTTGAGTGGGCCCAAGTTGCAGCATTCTTAACAGGTGAAGTGAATGCAAGTGGTACGGTTTGGAACATGATGCCATTGGTGCCTGCAACTCCCAAACTACTGTCAAGAGATACGGTAGAGTTGAGGTCAGCAAGAACGATATTCATCCCTGGATGGGTCATTTCCGAGATATCTTGAGCGGCAAGGTTGAAGCCAACATTGAGCGGATCTGCATAACGAACTGAGACTCTTTCGACTTCGGTATACTGTGCATTGTTTTCAAATCCAAACAGTCCTTCTCCATCGGTAGTTAGCCAGATATAATTGGCAGAAAGTGTACCACCAGTGAGATCAGGCATAGCAATCATTTTCTTGTTTTGGTGCGAGTTTGTACGCGCCTCAACAATCGATACGCCATTGTTTCCAAAGACCAACAAATCGTCGCCATCGCTGACCATTTTTTGGACCGGCCAACCAAATATTTGGAAAGAAGGAATGCCGTTTTCGAAGAATCCTGAGGAACTGTTCCAGTGCGTCATCGGTCCAATATCGGTCGCGATATGAATCCCCCAGAAATCACTGGCCAAAGCATCAACATTGTTTGAAGGCAATTGATCGAATTCATGGCCAGTAATCGCACCAGAAGTCAATCCTATTGTGGTAACAGCAGGACGTTCATTGCCTGCTCCATCGTGTCCGATGAACAGCATGTTTTCGGTCACACCAGTTGGCGAATATGAGGTAAGAGATTTCGTTGAGGTACCCATGAGGCCAGAGGCTGAGTTGTAGAGGGTTGTAGCATTCGTTGTAAGGTTCATTTCAACCAAACCAGCAGGTGTAGCCATCCATAGAGAATTGCCTTCAACAAGAACATCTTCAACGATATTTGTAGGCAATCCATCGGAGGTTGTAAGTGGATTAATCCAGTCGGCCTGAGTATAATCCCAACGACCAACACCACCGTTTGTAGCAATGTACAGTATGTCTGATGTAGCAGCGAAATTGTTCACTGCATTTGACGGTAATCCGCCAAGCAACTTACCGTTGCCATAGCCGGTTTGAATGTCATAGAGTTGTACGCCTGGTGCAGAGCCGCCACTGCCCATCAGTCCGAGAACAAGGGTTGTGCCATCGAGAACCATTCCATCAAGATAGCTATGCAATCCCCCGTTTAGACGTGTGACAATACCGGTCAGCGTGTCCAACTTGTACAAACCAGTAGGTGTAGATGAGATGTACAAATCGGTTCCAATTAATTCGGTATCTTGCGCTTTACTGTTTGCAGCCATTGTCCAACCGTTTTGCCACAATATTGAGCCGTCAGCTTGCCATTCACCTTGAAGTAATCCTGCC
>JASLVU010000040.1 GCA_030741225.1 Candidatus Poseidoniaceae archaeon
TACTTGTTTACACCAGATGCCAAATCGTTGTTGCAGAAATACGATGTTGAATCCCACGGTGAACTCCAATCAATTGTGTTGCAACAACACTGGATGAACAATGATGGTTTGCTTGGAGTCGAATTGAAAGGTTATCAGTGGTATGATTCTGGAAAACCATTGCCATGGTTGCAGGCTCAAGTTGACCACGCGTTGCGTCGTAGCGATACAGCACCGGCAATGGAAGCATGGCTTCGGGCAAGATTAGATGAACTCTAACGTTGGCCAGGCTTCCAAAACGTAAGTGGTATCGGGCTCTCATTCTGAGCTTTACGGAGTGCGAGATGGTCAGCTCGCTCATTCCATCGGTGTCCTCGATGAGCTCGAACATGTTCCCAAGAAAGAGGCCGTAGTTCGCTCACTGTATCCCAGAGAGATTGAACATGTGCCACAAGTTCTCGATTCGCTTTGGCTTTCCAAGCACCGCATGCAAGATTGCCTGCGTACTGTGAATCAGCCCGAATAATTGCAGGCTCATCACCGCCTTCAATGAGTAACCAACGCAGCGCAGCGGCGAACCCAGATAGTTCGGCGGTATTGTTTGAACCGATTTGAGCACCGATGTAATCTTCTTGTAATTCATCGGTAATGACATGGTCTGCAAATTCTTCATGAAGTTCACCAGAACCTCTTCCAAGACCGTTGTCGCCGACAACAATTACAACGGCCCATGCGGCAGGGGTTTCGGCGTCAACATTTTGATTTCCGAGACAGGAACCGTCGACATAGAGGCTCCAAGTGTTCTCAGTCACACCGTTCACTCGCCAATTTCTGCTTTGTAATCAGCAGCACTCATGAGAGTGGACAGTGCATCTGGATTTTCAAGTTTCATTCGAATAATCCAACCGGCTCCATAGGGGTCGCTGTTCATCAACTCAGGTTCGTCTTCGAGCGATTCATTAACTGCAGTAATTTCTCCAGCCAATGGTGCAAAAATAGGAGATGCAGATTTTACAGATTCGACAATTGCAAACTCATCCATATCTCCAAGGGTTTCTCCACCGTCTGGAAGTTCGATGTATACAATATCAGTTAATGCATTTTGAGCGTGGTCTGTAATTCCGATGATGACTTCATCTCCTTCTACTCGAATCCATTCGTGTTCTTTTGTGTAAAATTGGCCTTCTGGAACTTCACTCATTTTCCCGTCTCCGCTTTGGCCAGTCAACGATATCTCATGAAGTCACCGATGGATTAGATTCCTGTATTTTTCAGTTCATCGTGAGTTACGAATGCAGCCTGTCAAAACCGCAAATTGGGCGTGCAATGTGTCGCGCTTCTTATTAGCGGAACAAGTTCGCTTCGGTTTGAAGTCGTGCGACTTCAAGGGATGGGACCCTCATGAGCAGAGCATTTAGAGCAGGCGTAGCAAAAAACAGGAAAATACATGCACCGGTGCGCCGCCGAAATTGGAGTCCAGTACGAGATCTTCAAGGTTTGAAAACTCGAACACAACTCACCGGTTCTGAAATGGGGCCAATGGTTGAGGTTCCTGCAATGGTTCGAATAGAAAACGAACATTGGGTCTTTGAACGGATTGAAAGCGGCGTTTTGCATAATCTGACACATAAACTCATTCTTCATGAAGAAGGCAATCAAAAAGTGATAGGTGGAACCACCGACATGAGAACTGCTATGCAAGTAGCTCAGTGTATGGCACAGAAAGAAAACAGGATTGTAATGATACAACCAATTTAATGTGAACTCAGAACAAGTCCATTATCCAAGAAATAACGCCTTGATTTACAAGGTAGAAAAAAGTTCCAATGCCGATACAGGCAGCATAAACTTGGAAAGGTGTGATCTTCCAAGCATCTTCTGATTCTTCGTCGAAATATCGAATAAGACCTGCAGCCTGTTGAATACCGCTACCGTCGGATTTCTTCTTCGAAGCCATGTGGAACAACCACTGCGAGTTGCCACCCCTTTATCAACGCGACGCGGCAATAAAATCTATTCCTCTTCTCCGTTTTTTGTCAAATCCACGAAGGCAACGTCCTCTTCTTCAACATCGTAAGACAATACATGGCCTTGCGGGTTGTTGTTCTCAATTGTACGATGTTGTGTTTCGGCTTGGGCGGGGTCGGCTAGGATAAACGACGCTTCAGCACGAGCCATTGCTCGTTCAAATCCTGGTGCATTTCCATCGGCGAGTGCTCCACGAGCAACACCAAGATCATACAATGCATCATCAATGTACAGTGCCGCTTGTTCTTGCGACCAATTTTGTGAATTTTCACTTATTTTGATTCTTTCTTCAACTTTCCTACCTTGTTCCTCTAAGGCGAAAAGTTGCTCTTGGAAGACCGCATCGGCCATCTCAAGAGCCTTTTTCCACTCCGATTCATTTGATTTGCTTGTAACGACATCGGATTTCTTTGCGAAAAATCGGCCAGCAGCATTTGTATGAGCCATTTCCCATGGGCGCCGAGGAAGCGAGGCGACGAGATCATACAGTAGCCGAGAACATGACTTTGATGACCCATAGAGTTGGATAGTGTTGATGTAGCCAGAATTAAACAAACCTAGCCCCCAATACGGTTCTGAAGAGATACGAACTTCCAACCCTCCACTTCGTGTCTCAAAGGCCCACTTCTGCTCATTGAACTTCGGAGGTTGAGTAAAAAGCGGAGTCTCTGGGTGTTCAAGATGTGCTAAAATATGTGTTGCAACATCACCCAGATAAACGACTTTACTTGGCAAATTAAACGATTTAGGCCTAAGCAATCCTGTTTCATTTTGGACGCGATGTCCTGCATTTGCTTTTCCCACTTGAGCATACACGACTACACTACAGCGGTCGGTCGCATAGTTGCCCATGTCCTTCGCTAGGATTCAAACCTCATCAATCCAACGCTTCAACTCTTTCAGAACAAGAGAAGTATTGATGAATCGGACACGTTATGGTCTCAACAGTGAGCCAATGTCAAAGAAGGGGAATTCAAAAATCGAAGCGTTAACAGCACTACCTGGAATAGGCGCCGCAACTGCCAAAAAATTGATTTCAGCAAAGTTTGATTCTGTTTCCAAAGTAGCTTCTGCGGGTTCAAAAAAATTGCAAGATGCGGGATTAAGTGCAGCTGTAGCCAAGAAGGTTTCTGCTGCGGCTAAAGCCGCAGACAAGGCCGCTGGAGTTGCGAAGAAAACCTCCACGAAAGCCAAGTCTGCTGCAAAGTCAACAGCCTCCAAATCGAAAAAGGCGGCCTCAAATGTTGCATCAAAAGCCAAATCGAAGGCAAAGAAAGCAGCTTCCAAAACCAAAGATGTGGCGAAAAAAGTTGTCGAAAAGACGGCCTCAACAACCCCCGGCAAAAAGACCGTCAAGTCATCAAAGTCTGATGACGGAAGGAAAGGGGTCACGCTACGGGTTCCTCGAAGCGTGAAAGATATGCCTTGGTTTAACAAGAAGTAATCCACTTCATTTTTCCGTTAGCATTGAAAACCGTCTTCTCTCACAGTTTCTCATGCCTCGGCGGAAATATGGGCGCTTACGCAAAACCGTCGAAATGCCTTCAAAGGAAAAATGCTCTCGATGCCGTTCAGGAAAATATTGCCCTATTGAGGGGCATAGAGGGCAAGAAATCAAACCTCATAGAGAATGGACGGGGCCGCCAACTGTGAAAAAGCGCCCGAAGAAAACAAAATGACCTATTCGATGCCTAAAGAACTGGTCGAGGGTGTGGATTCAATCAACTCATCAGGGGATTTTTCGGTGGCTGTGGCAGCCTCTTCCAATTTTTCTCTGGTTGCTTGAGCGCGGTGATAGACTTCTCGCAATGTTTGGTCTGAAATTTCAAGATACACCCGTGTTGTAGCAATACTGGAGTGTCCGAGAAGACGCTGGATAGTCACCAAATCCGCTCCTCTTTCAAGAAGCCCTGTAGCGAAATTATGCCTCAATACATGGGGCGTTAACTTTCCTTTAGGGAGTCCGGCTTCAGTCGCCAATCTGTCCATGAGTCGTTGTACTCCTCGCGGTTGCAAGCGTCTTCCAGCAGAATTGAGGAGGAATGCGAAATCATCATTTCTCACTCGAGCTTCTCGAATTGGAATCCAGGCATCTATCCTTTCCAACGTTCGCTTTGTGAAAAGTACGATACGGTCTTTATCCCCTTTACCGCCGTATACGCGTGCAGAACCATCTTCAAGATCGATATCGTTGCTGTCAAGGTTGCAGACTTCACTTACTCGTAGACCCGTATCAAGCATCATCGTGACAATAATCGAGGCAGCAGGGTCTTCACTTTTTGCAGCAGCATCCAAAACCATCGTCATCTCTCTTTTGTTGAGAGTTCGAGGGAGTCTTTTTCCTGAGCGAGCACGAACCAAATGGTCAGGCCAACGATGCCCAAGCCATTTCAACAGATGTCTAGCCGCCGCTAAACGAGCATTGTATGTTGTAGGACGTAGGTCGGAAAGGCTGTGAGTCCATCGGTCAATACGTCCATTCAGTGGTTCCATTCTTTGAGCGAGGTCAAGTACGCTTAGGCCTTGGAAATCGGCCTCACTGAACACAGATTCGCCCGGTAATGTGGTTTCGATAAGACCCCGCAGACCACTTGCATAGGATTTTTGGGTGTTTTCAGACTTGTTTTCAGACTTCAGGGTTTGCATATAGCAATCAAGCCAAGGTAGATTCTGCATGTGCACAAGCCGTGGTGGAAGGGAGACAGAGGCTTCACTCAACCTCATTTGGCTCGGCCTCAAAGCCTTGCGAGTTCGCTCCTCTCTTCTCCGCATATTCATTGGCGTTCACCGCCTCCCGCCTAAGCGAGTGTGCATCCCGTGCTCCGTAGAGCAGTCGACATGAAAATGAACTACCATATCAAACCACCGCGCGAAACTTCGAACGGGAAAAGCAGTATTCCACCGCTTCTTCAACGCCGAATCATGCATTGGTCTCTTCTCTATCAGGGAGAGAAAGAGCTTTCTGTGGTACATCAAGCATTGCTTGACGCAGTGAACTTCTCAATTCTGTGAGTTCGCCATAACAAATCAGTACATCCTCATAACGCAGTTGAATTTCGTTGCTTGGATTCCATAGCAATTCATTTTCACGTGAAAGGGCAAAGACAGGTATTTCGGAATTTGAGTTAAACAAACTATCAAGCGGTTGTCCAACCAACTGAGGATGGTTGCGGATTTGCAGCGAAAGTACACCTGAGCCAGGGACAGTTCTCAGCAACTGGTCCAAATCGACATCCGAAAATGCGGTTTCGGAGGTCACATAATCGATAATTTCGCTCGCAACATTGACTTCACTCGCTTTTTCAATCCCCTCAAGTCCTGGCGATGAATTTACTTCAAGCACGAGCGGACCATTTTTTGCTTCCAACAAATCGACACCGGCAATATGCAGTCCTAGAACTCGTGCAGCACGGCAAGCCGCTTCTTCGTATTCTGGTAGAAGGTCTACTTTTTCGACCGTTCCGTTGAGATGGTAATTGCTCCGGAACTCTCTCCCTCTTGCTCGTCGACGCATACTTGCTACAACTCGATCGCCAACAACCAAAGCTCGGATATCCTTGCCGTGCGATTCAGCAATATATTCTTGAATCAAGACCGCTCGACCCGTGAGCAATAACCCCTCAACAAGGTTCTGTGCTTCGCGAATCGTATGTCGAAGGAATACGCCTTGACCTTGCGTTCCTTGTGTGACCTTGACCACAACTGGAAGGCCACCAACGAATTCAACAGCGGTTTCAACATCGATGATGTCACGAACATAGGTCGTTCGCGGAACTGGAATCCGATTACGAGCAAGAATTTGCGAGGCATGAAGTTTGTCCCTGCTTTGGAGAATTCCAGTACCAGTATTTGCAGTCCATATTCCCAGTTGTTCAAGATGACGAAGAACAGCAACGCCGTGTTTAGTAATGGAGTGCCCAATCCGTGGAATGACAGCATCGTAATTGAACGGCTTACCGTTGTGTAAAACATCTATTGTCCCATCAGCAACAAACAGTGAGAATTTCATTGGGTCTGCTACATAAGGCTCTAGACCACGTTTTTTTGCCTCTTCGACAAGTCTTCGAGTGCTGTAGAGGCGGGGCCCTCTTGAAAGTATAGCAAGTCGGAGACTGGTGTCCGAATCGCCAACTTTGTCAGTCTTCTCCGAAGCGCCCTCCATGCTGCACGCTATTCCTCCGCGCCTTTCAAGTGCTCGCTTGAAATCGGGGTAAACATGTCCGAAGCAGATGAAGGGGCTGAAAGCGAACAAATCTCTGAAGATTTAGACCATGAAGAGGTCGCTGAAACCCTCACTCTTGAACAGCGACAAACCGAACTCAAGAAATCTCGGTGGAATGTTTTTCTTTGGCTTGGTATTGCTGTTTTGATGTTCACTTTTGCTTTGTTTCCTATGCCGTTTGACGCCGATTATGACAATTTCACCAATTCTGCTGAAAAAGACATCGGATTTGTTTGGGGTCCATCCTTGCCTGGTGAAGATTTCTTGGATGCATCAATTCGTCTTGATGTGACAGCAACAAATCCGCCGCGATGGTCAAACACAAGTATCAACGCCTTTGTTCTTCAATTGAACGATTGCCAACAACAACTCGCACCGTTTACTGAAGAAGCTAAACTTGGTACCAATCATGCCTATCAATTCCAGAGTTTGGGAGATTTGATTGAGGGTGAAGAATATACGTTTGACTTTTCGGTTGACATTGGCCAATACTGCATTATTGTCCAATATTTTAATGAAACGAGTGGAGAAGTAAACGGAAAGAACAGCAACGATTTGTCGGTTGATGGAAAGGTATGGTCAAGTCAATCGATTGGTGGGTTGCTTGGAATCCTCTGTTTATCGTTATCAGGCTTCGCATTTATCGGCGCCCAGAAGCATGGTAAGCACGTCAAGTCACTTCTTGAAAATGGAGATGAATCCACAGAACAGAAGGTCCTCTCATCGATTTCTGAGGCGAGAATCGCTGCAGGCCCCTCGGGCGCACCACCTTCGGCCCCGGGGCCGTCGGGACCTCCATCTGGACCAACCGGTCCTCCAGCAGTAACTGGCCCCTCAGGCCCCCCTTCATCGGCCGAAGCGCCTCAAACCTCTCCTGTGGTTGAACAAGCGCCGTCTCAACCCGTTATTGATACAGCGCCCATAACTCAGCAAGATGATGGGTCAGTTTTTGAAGCAGCAGAAGGCGGTTATTTTTACAAAAAATTAGCAGATGGCAACTATGAACAGACCGTTTACGTTCAAGGCCCAGATGGAACATATTCTCCATATCAGGGCTAAGCCCTTGTCAACTTGTTTGACAAAATCGGCGTTTTTTGAGAAGCATTTGGGGTCATACTTGAAAGGGAAAGGCGACAGGCCCAATGTGAGGCTTTGTTATGTCGGCTAAAGAAACCTCATCTTTGACCGTTGCAAAACTCAAAGCACTGTGCATCTTGAATGACCTTCCAACATCCGGTAAAAAGTCAGATTTGGTTGAACGGCTTCTCGAATTTGGACTCTCAGCCAAAGAGGTTGGCTTACCTGGTGAAGAAAAATTTGCGTCACAAGAAACTGCTTCTGAGAAGAAAACACAACCGGAGGCTACTGAAGAAGTAGTGCTTTCTCTTGAAGACGAAGACACACTTACTCCGGTCATTGATACATCTGAGTCGGATGAGGCTTCGACTCCAGATGCTTCGTCAAAAGAACAAATCCTCGAGGCTGAGATTTTGGATGCTGAATTCACTCCTGCCGAACCGAAGAAATCGGAAAAGTCAGTCGATTCCAAATCCCGGAAAAAAGAATTGGGTGAAAGTCCGAGCACACTCTTGGATATCGTTCGTAAACCTCAGGTTGCTGCGGT
Source organism: Candidatus Poseidoniaceae archaeon (assembly GCA_030741225.1). Lineage (GTDB taxonomy): Archaea > Thermoplasmatota > Poseidoniia > Poseidoniales > Poseidoniaceae > MGIIa-L1. The sequence continues at coordinate 7,854 of JASLVU010000040.1, forward strand.
TTTACTGACAGTCATCATTCTGGGCGCTGGCGGCTATTATTACTTTGAAAACCAACTCGATTCCTTCACAGCAGATCAACTCCGCTATGGAGATAGCATGCAATATTTGATTTCTGGTGAAAATGAAGACGGTCTTGCATCGTTCATGGCAACTGAAGGTTTTGTTGAATTGGTAATGGACCAAATAGAAACAGATGATGAAATTTGTAAAATTTCGCTTGAATTTGGGGGCACTGGCAGCCTTTCGATTACGGATGGAGGCGCAGAGGAACTGGTCAATGAGGGTGGGTCGAAAGACCGTTTAGGAGCTGTCCGAGTCGTTGGTGGGATGGGTGCTGAATGGCTCTCTGTCGAAACGGTAAATTCCAACAGCCTGCAGCCATTTCGCGTTCATCGCCATTTATCGATTGGAAACATTTGCGACATTGGGGCGATTACAGCCTCTGGAACTGCTGACTTGACTTCAACCCAGTATACTGAACTGCGAAATCAAGATACGAAAGCAACAAAATTGGATTGGGGCTTTGATTTACCCTCCCCAATAGGCGAATATGAGGGTACCACGATGACCTATGGCGTAGGCGGATTATTGGGTGGTCTAGAGACACTTGCTCCAGGTTTAGCTTTGATGATGCAGCCGGTAGAAATCCAGGAGTTGTTTGCGAACGACCTCATCGATCACGGTGCATCAGGGAGTAATCTCGGCTGGGACTGGCGAGTGCTTGGTTCAGACGTCACAGCACAAGGGAACCCCGCTTGGAAAATCGTAGCCACTCATCATGATATTGAGGCGTATTGTTTGGGTTCGGCAACAATGAACTTGTGGGTTGAGTCCGGAAATCCTTGGGCTGCAAAACAAACTGTAGATGTTCTCATTTCAGAAAACCAAGTTGGACAGTCAGGTTGTTCTCCAACATCTCAATTGTTGAATGATTATGTTCTACCTGAAGGAGAACTTGAACTGCATCATACTTTCACCAAATCATCCCTTCAACGCGGACAAAAACAACTTGACTTGGGCAGGACATATGCATCGATTCCTTTGGCAAATCAACTTGGCCCCGACAGCGATGAATTGGAATCGTGGTCTGATTATGACCTTCATATGCCGGATGATTCAACCCTTCGCCAACATACATTTGAGGATGCCATCACTTGCTTAACTACCCATTGGCCAAACACCATCGCCCCTGCTGCCACCAGAGCGATGGAAGAGAACGGATACATTTGGAGAGGAGTAACTACTCAAATCTCTCCTTCGCTATCCCAATGGAACTTGTCGTGGGTTGCATCCGATGAGCAGGCAGGCTGGGTTCAATTCAATCTCACTGGACAACCAAGTCCGGAGACTTGCCAATTTGAAGAACGCGGGGTTCTTTCAGATACATCTCACAATAGAGACTCAATACCCAAAACATTGAATCTCACATCTTTAGAATCAAGATTGAGCGGTTCATCAATGTATCCGGTTCTTACGGGTAATGATCGATTCTTTACGTCCTCAGGAACATATCATGACGATATTCAAGTTGGGTATTTGATTGCTGTGCCTGGAAACGATATCGGCTCACTTCTCTCAGATTGGAGATGGTGGTGAAGGAGCAGTTACCATGGATTTGTCAAAAACTTGGGAGGAATCAGGCAAAACCAAACAGTTGAATCTTCTTGCAGATGCAGAAGAAGGCCGCCTAGTAGGATGGAGCCTTCTGTCCTATTCAGAGTGATTATCTCCATTTGTCGGAATCCCATTGATTGTTCGTCGGCGGGATGTACTCTCCAACATCGTTGAATTTTGGGGCGCTGGGCATGCTGCCGATGGCCGGAGGAGGTAGAGCAAAACCTTGCGGGGCCCTTTTTGGTCTTGATGCGGCTTTGGGAGAATTGTTTCTCCGAGTAAGCACAAGGACCAGCACCAAAACCGCTACAATTACACTTAACACAATGACCAAGCCGTATGTTTCGAGTATTGAGACTTCGTCACCGTCACCTGCTTCATTGACAATTTCTGAATCTTCTGTGGCGGCGGGTTCAACAGGATTCCAAACAGTGTAAAACACCATCCAGTTCGTCTCTAAAAATGTAGCATCTTCAAACAGTACTGCCTTCATCTCGTAAGGGTTCGAAGTGCCGTTTAAGGCACACAATTCCACCGAAAGCGGAGTGTTTTGCACTGTACAATTATGCATCTCTTCTGTGAACGTAAACCCTTGATGAATCACGGTGTCGTTTCTGTACCAGAGCACAGTAAGATTGAGTCGCTCAATTTCTTCTTGTTGGAGAGCAATATCTAGACCGAGCTCTAATTTTTGGTCTGTTGCATTGATAATGACATAGGACATTAACGGTGATGGAGTTATGTATTCTTGTCTGTTCACCTCTTCATCAATCTCCAGGTCACAATCATCGTCCAGCCCGTTCCACATTTCCTCGGCATCGGGGTACATTTGGGAATTGTTATCATCGCAGTCTCTAAACCAGTAGAAACCATCCAAATCAGCATCCGGATCGAAAATCAATGGGTTTGATTGGGTCGAAAGGACTTCTCTTCCATCATTTAGGCCGTCACCGTCGGTATCGTTGTTGAAAGGATCAGTCCCCAAGTTAAGAAACTCTTCGAAGTCGAGCAAACCATCCATGTCGGCATCTGTGCCATTGAAGTCCTCATCGATTTCAGAATCGCAATCATTGTCGATGAGGTCAAGAAGTTCTTGGGCGTTAGGGAAAATGCTTGCGTTGGTATCGTTACAATCTTGGAACCAATAGAAACCATCCATGTCGGTATCGTTATCTTTAACCAATGCATTGGTTGAATAAATCAAAATTTCTTCTCCGTCGTCCAACAGGTCTCCATCGGTATCAGCCATGCTGATGTTCGTTCCGAAAAGATGGTATTCGCCAAAATCAGATAGACCGTCTCCGTCGGTATCGGTAGAGTTGAAACCTTCATCCCATTGACCATCGCAATCGTCGTCCACGCCGTTGAGTCGCTCTAACGCTCCGGGATATATTTGAGGGTTTGAATCGTTGCAGTCATTAAACCAGTAATAACCATCTAAATCGAGATTTGGGTCCGCAACGTTAGGATCGCTTCCGTAAAGGAGCACTTCTTCACCGTCAGTGAGCAAATCGCCATCGGTGTCTGGGTTGAGTGGATCCGTTCCATTGACAAATATCTCAACGCCATCAGATAATCCATCAGCATCACTGTCTGCAACCAGCGGATTTGTCCCGTAGAGAAGGACTTCATCACCGTCCCCCACAGTATCATCATCGCTGTCGTAATCCTCAGGATCTGTACCGTAGACATTGGTTTCATTTGCATTGGTAAGATTATCACCATCTGTGTCAATATCAAGTTCGGTCCCATAGACGACCAATTCCCAAGTATCAAGAGTTCCTACATCGTTGTTGCCTTGGTCTTCGACGGTTAATGTCCATTCACCACGGCTATCTTCGTCCCAATTATGAACGGTAGAAAACCTCCAATCGCTGAAATCGTTTCCATCATCATCATGCTTTTCGCTAAGTACGCTTTGAGTACCAGAAGGGCTTGTTAGTATAATTTCGAGGTCTCCTCTAAATTCGTGCGTTATGTCGACAATAACGTCCACATTTTCTACCAAAATTGGTTCAGTAACCGTTGTGTTTACCGACACATAATTTGGACTGTTATCGGGAATATTGCATTGTGTGCAAGATAGAGTGCCGGATGAAAATGAAGTTTCCACATCGACATGTGACCAATTTTCAGCCAGTGCGACTGCAGCCCCAGCGTCAATGACTCCAAATCCGTATTTATGGCTAACATCGTGGCTGGCGCCGTTTGTCCCCCACGATGAATCTGAGGCATCATTTTGGCGAGATGAGTGGACAAGAATGTGCTGCACATCTCTCCAAGTAAGATTCGAATTGGCTTCAAGCATCAATGCTATGACGCCCGAAACCAATGGCGTGGCAGAGGAGGTACCTCCGTATGTGTTGGTATAGTCGCCAGTTGTGTACCCTCCTGAACCTTCAATATCGGTAGTAGTGATTCCTTCTCCGTCTCCATCTGATGGCGCAGCAACAAGGATATTAGCTCCTGGTTCTGCATACCATGACTGTTCCCCTTTGTGGGTTACAGCGGTAACAGCAATCGTGTGACGACTGTTTGCATAGCCATCAT
>JASLVU010000041.1 GCA_030741225.1 Candidatus Poseidoniaceae archaeon
AATGAGTGTCAAAGTTGATGGATTCTTCTCCTTATCCGCTTGAACAAACAACCGTGTTGCTCGTTCAAGTTTGTCTTTGACCTCTGCACCAGTCATGTTCTTTTGTTTGAGGTTTTTCTTGTCAAGTTTGAGCACCAAACGTCGTTGTGCAACGTCGGTTTCAAGTTTTGCGATATTGACAGTGTGTGTCTCTTCAATAGCTGCAGCAAGTTTTGTAGCCTCATCAGCGGAGTTTTTCTTATCCTCAGCAAGATGAATAATCATTGTTGGTGTGTTGGGAACTTTTCGTGCATCAACAATCTCAATAATACGAGGTAGACCTTGCGTAACGTTAACTGTCGCAACACCCGCATAGTGGAAAGTACGCATTGTCATCTGAGTACCAGGTTCACCGATGGATTGCGCAGTAATGATTCCAGCAGCTTCGTAGGGGTCAATGCTTGCACGGTCAAGTGCAACGACAGCCTCTTCTACGACTTTCTTTGCTTGAGGTTTGGTCAACTTCTTCTTACCACGAGCATGAATTGCAACGGTAAGGTCGTGGAAAATTCTATTCGTGAAACGAGCAGAACCGTTGTCCTTGACTGCGGCAACCAGCGATTTGAATACTGGGTCTTCACTGAGTTCGTCTTCGTATTCCAAGAGTTTCGAATCTGCATTGTATTCGGCCATTTCGGCAGAAGTTTTCGCCCGGGCAATCGAACGCCCAGTACGTCGCAAACGGACAGATGTAGTAGGACCTGTGTTTTCACTGTTTGAATCACTGCCTTTCTTATTCGCAGCATCAATGGTTGCCTTGATGGTTGCAGCAGTTTCAGAATCGGTCTCACAAAGTTGAGCGATTTCAGCAGCGGGGAGAATCTTGACATCGTCCCACTTCTTATCGTCGGCAAGGGTATGGGCATAGTTTTCTGCGATACCCAAGTCCATGAGTTTCTTCTTTGTTGCACTCTTAACGACCATCAGTCATCACCTCCAACGGAATCTGGTTCATCAAATTCGATACCACCGAAGTCTTCTTCCTTCTCTTCACGTTCGAAAGATTCCCGAACGACGACAGTGGCACCTTCTGTACCAAGCGCCTCGTCAACAATAACATCGATGTTGAACGGTGAACCGTGCACACCACGTGAAGGGTCAATTCCGTCTTCACCGTAACTGAATTGAATGATACGATTTGCAGTGTTACGAACCGAAAGCATAGAATCGTCGTAAACTTTCAAATCATCCATTGCGTTAATCAAACGACGTTGCATGTAACCGGACTTTGCAGTACGAACCGCAGTATCAACCAGCGATTCACGACCAGAAATTGACAGCATGAAGAACTCTGTTGGTTCAAGACCACGCTTGAAAGAACTCGAAATAAAACCTCGATCTGCTGCTGCACGTCCACCACGGCGGAAGTGAGGTAGAACACGTTCATTGTATCCACGCTCAAGCCGCTTACCACGTACTTTAGCTTGACCAATTGAACCGGCCATCATGTTGAGGTTATCCATGGAACCACGAGCTCCAGAAATTGCCATGTTTACAGCAGCATTTGTCGAACCGGATTGTGCCAACTCGTCTTTCGCCACGTCACCTGCTTGTTGCTTACCTTGGTCAAGAATAACCATGATGTCTTCTTCAAGTGTTTCTCGAGGAGTACGTCCAGCGCGAGTTTCGTATCCACGACCATCTTTTCCGAACTTATCAAGCGCTTGCTGAACAAGAATACCTGCCTCAACATTCGCATCTCGAATTGCTTCAAGAGCAGATGCACTAAGATCTTCATCATCAATTCCAGTAGTGAAACCGAGAGATGTACAAGCAGCAATAGAGAGACGAGTAAAGTCATCGAGGAACTTCGCACCCTTTTCAGGGCCATTGGTCTGGACAATTGCATCCAACAATCGTCCATCTTCTGCACCAATAGCACGCTTGTCAAGTGTACCCTCAACCTTTCCATTCTTGACAACGACATCGTCGTTCGAACGGCTTCGGAATCGCAAGTGAATGTTGTCAGGAACAATCAATGAGATAATGTCTTGACCTCTGAAACACTCAACACCATTTTCGTCCTTGACAACTTCGGGGAGATCACCAATGAATCCAATATTACCAAGCATTTCAAGACCATGTCGGCGATTGATGAGCGTACCCGGTCGAGAAAGCAAGTAAGCACCAGAAATGTGGTCGTGAATACCACCAATTACCGCACCACCGTATCGAGGAGTCAAGATGTGCTCCTGAACACGCATCAAAATCTTAGCTTCAGCACGTGCTTCCTCAGATTGTATGACGTGTAAGTTCATTTCATCACCATCAAAGTCTGCGTTGTACGGCGTACATACTGCAAGATTGAAACGGAATGTGTGACCTTCCATAACTCGAACTTCGTGAACCATCATCGACATTCTGTGAAGCGATGGTTGACGGTTAAAGATAGCGACATCTCCGTCGATTAAGTGTCGCTCAACCAAGAGACCTGGTTTTGGATTTCCATTACGGTCAATGGTGGATAAGCGGTCCTCAACACGAGTTCGATCACCCCATTCATCCGCAGGGCTACCACAGTGAGGGCAGCTGATTTCAAGATGCTCAGGGTGTGGATCCGGATGGACTTTGTCTGCTTGAGCAAGTTCATGCATCCAACGGTAGTGTAGTTTAGCTCTCGGGTCATCTTCAGCGAGTTTTTGTCCGTCGAGATCTTCACCACGAAGGTTTGCAAGAGTTGCAGTATCATCGACAACATAGCTGGTATCTTGTGAACCGTCTGGATTTACATAAATCTCAGGCTTGATTACAAGTCCAGGCAAGAAATTCGGAGCGGGCAAGCACTGGTGCATGTCCGGACGAAGAGTGGTTTCTTCACTGCATTCGGGGTTGTGGCAACGGAATCCGGCGTTGATGAGGCGGCTTCGTTGATTTATCCGAACACGACGATTGTCGCCACGAATAATGTAATTGACACCAGGATGCACATCCGGACCTCGCAGAATCATCTGTCGCATTTGTTCGCGATTTCGGGAAGTCACGCGAATAGGCACAGTGAGTTCTTTGGCAATCTTAGTTGGTACACCAACTTCGTTTACGCCAAGGTAAGGGTCTGGAGAGATAACAGAACGGGCACAGAAGTTGACACGCTTACCGGAAAGGTTGCTACGGAAACGTCCTTCCTTGCCCTTAAGTCGTTGAGTAAGGGTCTTTAGAGTTCGACCAGATCGGTGCCGAGCTGGAGGGATTCCTGAGGTTTGGTTGTCGAAGTAAGTGGTAATGTGATACTGTAGAAGTTCCCATAAATCTTCAACAATCAACTGAGGAGCACCTGTATCTCGATTTTCTCGCAAACGCTGATTAATTCGTAGAACGTCAACAAGTTTGTGAGTCAAATCGTCTTCTGAGCGGTCGCCGCTGTCCAAAGTAATCGATGGACGAACGGTAATTGGCGGGACTGGTAAAACTTTCAAAACAACCCATTCAGGACGGTTTTGCTTATCCATTCCAATGAAAATCAAATCATCGGACGGAATTGCTGAGAGCCATTCACGAACATCTCGAGGGTTCAATTTTCGCTCAACTTCAGAGGTACCTTGACCTTGAGCCTCTTTCTTTTCTTTGAAAGTTGTAGGCTTGTCAAGCATAATCTTTCCTTGCATTGCTTGGCAGTGCATACACTGTACACGTCGTGCACCTGTGGTGACTTTTTCTACTTCCTTGATAATCTTCGCAAATTCAGTTGAACCTACACCGTGCTTGATTTGGATATCACGAATACGGGTTCGATAGTAATCTTGCTCACTCAATTCAGGATTGGATGGGTGAGTGCTCGGAGTATCGTGCAACAAGACTCGGCTGCACTTTGAGCAAGTTGCCTTCAATGCAGTCTTGATAAGGTTGACAAAACCAATGTGGATGACTGGAAGTTCCAATGCAATATGTCCAAAGTGTCCAGGAGACTCGTCGTACTTACAATTGTCAGTAGGGCACACCAATCCCGGTTCAATGACACCCATGTGAGGGTCCATCAATCCTTGACGGTATGCGTGTCCGTCATCCTTGTATGTGTCAGCAGTCTTGACTTCTACAGCCGACATTTGTCGGATTTCTTTAGGTTCCATTAGGCCAAATCGTATCTGGGCAATACGCTTTGGAATCATTGTGTTCTTTTGACTCATCTTCGGTCCTCCAGTTCAAGACGCATGGCCACACCTAAACTCTTCATTTCGTCGAGGAGTAGCTTGAATGCGTAGGATGTTTGTACCTTGTAAACCTCAGCACCATCGCCATGGATTGGGCTGACATAAGTGCGGCGTTTTGGATCGTACCATGCTATGTGACCAGACTGAGCACAAACATACATGTCAATACCGTCCGATTCATCCAATAATCGGTCTTTGATAACCATCGAAGCACCGTGAGCAATCAAACAGTCACGTTCCATTTCACCAAATCGCAGACCACCTTGTCTGGCACGACCTTCGGTAGGCTGACGAGTTAAAATTTGAACTCGGCCACGAGAACGTGCGTGAATCTTCGAAGAAACCAAGTGATGCAAACGCTGGTAGTAAATACATCCAATGAAAATATCAGCAGGATAGACTTCACCGGTTTCACCGTTAATCATTGTTTCACGACCAGTGTGTGCAAGACCATTTCGGACGAGACCGTCACGGAGGCTACCTTCTTTTTCACCACGGAAAGCAGTAGCATCGATTCGACGACCTTCCATCGAACCAACCTTGCCACCAATCATTTCCAAAACGTGAGCAACAGTCATACGAGATGGAATAGCGTGAGGATTAATAATCAAATCTGGAACGATTCCATCGGATGTGAAGGGCATATCTTCAGGTTCAACAAGTCGACCAATAACACCCTTTTGACCGTGACGTGATGCGAATTTGTCCCCGACTTCTGGAACTTTGTGGCTTCGGACCATGACCCGTACTAGACGTCCAGAATCGAGAGATTCCGTAACATAGACATTGTCGACATATCCTTTCTCACCGTGTCGGACGAGCATTGAGGATTCTCGTCGCTCTTGTGCGAGTAAGAATGCGCCACCAGCTGATTCTTCAAGGAAACGAGGAGGACTGGTTTTTCCAACAAGCACATCTCCACCTTCAAGATACATCTCTGGCAAAGGCAAACCGTCAGCTTCGAGGTGTCGATAGGATTCTTCTGGCTTTAGGCCCTTTACTTCTTGTAACGAACTACCCGGTTTCTCGATTTCTTCAACCTGTCCACCTGGGAATCGACGTCGTTCTGCATTATAGGTGCGGTTGAATGTCGAGCGACCAAGTGCACGGTCAACTGAACCTTTGTTCATAATTACAGCGTCTTGCATGTTGTAACCATGCAATGACATGATAGCAACAATGAAGTTTTGTCCACCCGGGCGTTCATCGAAATGAGTCGATTCCATAGCCGCAGTTCGAGTAATCGATCGTTGTGTGTAGTGAAGAATGTGAGCGCGAGTGTCGGGACGCATTCGATAGTTAGAACTTGGCAGACCAAGAGATTGCTTGACCATAGCAGTTCCACCGGTAACACGAGGTGTGGAGTTGTGTTCTGGATATGGAATCAATGATGCACAAACTCCGAGAACAAGTTGTGGGTCAATCTCACAGTGAGTGTAGTCTTCATCGTAAAGCAGAGGGAGGTTGATGTCAGCAGATTCCCAATCACCGTTTGGCATTCGGATTTTTGCTTTCAACTCAGCCTCAGTAGCACCAGGTACACCAAGGTTGACCCATTCAACATTCTCATTGGTAAGAGGACGGCCTGCAAACGGGCCGGACGGGACAGTCTCTGGCAAGACAAACGGTCGAGCAGCGATAAGAAGGTCTTCTTCTTCCTCAGCATCGACCCATTCGACAACTCCATCGTTGACCAAGTCCTTGAAGGTCATTTCTGAGTTTCGAAGTGCTTCCAAATGTTCGCCTGTAAGACGGGGTGAACCGTCGTAAAGAATGACGAGAGGACGCAGAATACGCCCTTTGTCGGTATTGATGAAGATATCCTTGTTCTCTTTATCGTGTCGAATAGAGACTTCTGCAGGAATAGTACCGCGACGGCGAGCAGATTTGAAGTGACGAACCAAGTTCTTACCGTTCTTGTGAATTCCGTAAATGTCACCGTTGACGTGAATTCTGTCACCGGAACTCCAATCTTCAAGTTCACTGTTTACATCGAGTTCGTCAAGTTGTTCACGAACTTCAACTTCGTCAATATGCTCAGAGATATCAATCATCTGAGCTGCGTTCTTCACAAGACCACAGTTCTGACCCTCCGGAGTTTCGTTTGGACACAAACGACCCCATTGGGTGGGGTGCAGGTCACGTGCTTCGAAGTGAGGTTGGCTTCGAACAAGTGGAGATGTAACTCTGCGCATGTGCGATAGAGAAGCAAGATAGGTCGTTCTGTCAAGCAGTTGACTCACACCTGAGCGCCCACCGACCCAGTTTCCTGTAGCCAGTGCGTGCATGATTTTCGAGGTAAGTACGTCGGGTCGTAAGCAAGAAGTAATCTTCAGTTCTCTTTTACGATTATGGTGACGTTCAAGTTGGTACTTCAAGTCACGAGCAAGTTGTCCAGAGGACACACGGAACAAGTCTTCGATAAGGTCACCAGCAAGACGAACACGCTTGTTAGCATAGTGGTCCTTGTCGTTTGGTTCTCTGTTGGTCAAAGCCATTTCGAGAACTTGACGAACAATGCGACCGAGGAAAATGGCCTTCTTTTTTCGGTCACCTGGCTGGTCACCAAGGTGAGGCAGAAGTTCTCGATCAAGGAGTTGGTTGACACGCTGTTCACGATATTCTTTCTGTTGACCAGCGGCGAATTTCTTTTGCAGCCATTCGTGAGCTTCATCCATAGACTGAACAGCATACTCCTCATTATCGTTGACTTCGTTCAAATTTGCAACGATGTACTTGAAAGTCTCCGTTGGACCAGCTACTGTTTGGAACACCTCTTGGTCGTTTTCGATTCCAAGTGCTCGCATGAGCAGAACAACTGGAATTGCAGTTGTACCCGCAGTACTGATTTTGACCATGAGCATTCCGTCACGGCGCTTTTCGACATTTAGGGGTTTGCGCATTCCATCTTTTTGAGAGAAAATCTTAGCGACTTCTGTTCTCTTAGCGTAACGCTTGTTGATTTCGACAGTAACACGGTTTGGGGCAAGATCTTCCATCGATATAAGGACTCTTTCGGTTCCGTTGATAATGAAATAACCTCCAGGGTCCAATGGGTCTTCACCACGCTTGCGGAGTAGATCATCCCAGAGAGCTGCGTCTTCTGTTGAACGAGTAGGTTCAAGTTGGCGTTCACCTGCAATGTGCTTCGCATGAAGATTACATCGTGTGGAGCGGACCATGATCGGCATGCTTCCGACTTGAACTCCTGCTTCGACTGGAGATGGAACTCCGTTGCGAGAGATTTGGAAATCGATCGTGACCGGGGACATGTAGGTAAGTTTTCGAAGACGGCACTCCATTGGGGTAGATGGGTGCTCTGCTCCGTTAGCCTCACGTATTGTAGGCTCGCCGAGTTTGATATTTCTTAGACGAATTTCGATATCGTGGTCGACAACGTCCAGTTTGATGTATCCACCGAGATCGTCGTTGATTTCTTCATCGGTTCCGACTCGAATATTTCGAATGATTTTCTCCATTCGAGAAATGGAGTTGTCACCTGAAGGTATACAGTCATCATACGATGCGAGTTGGTGGTTCACTAGGCTGCGTTCTTTGAAAAAGGATTGAATTATTTCTTGCATGTCTACACCTCCCCTCAGTTACCCTCTACAATGAGTCGGTAGGCAACTGTTTTGCCCGCAGACGGGGATTTGCGGGTTACTTTCAGTACGCGGTCGGCTATCCAACCAGCGGCGAGTGGTTTGTGATCGGGGTCTGCAGCAAGCTGAGCATTGTCTCGGGCTTCAGCAGTCTCCTTTATGACTTGAACAACAGGATCAGAGATGAGAATTTTTGGTAGCCATTCCTTGGCAAGTCGGGGGTTTCCAGTCTCTTCGTCGATTTGTACCATCTCCCAAGGGGCAAGAGCCTCTGATTCAATCTCAAATTGCTCCTCAACTGAAATGTTCGCCTCTCCAACGAGTTCTTGATGGGGTACGAGTTGATGATTAAGTGCATTGAAACGCAAGGTGATTTCAGGACGATCGAAATCATCGATTGCCTTCGCACGAATGGTGATTTTCTTGCTCTTAATTTTTGAGCGACGACGTGAACCTTGTTCAGCAATAACAGACATTGTGTTGGTGAATTGTTCGGAGTCTTTCGAAACACCAAGTGTGGACGCAACTTCATCAGAAGACATTGCCTTAATGTCAGTCATGTTGCGGTCAGTGGCGAGTTTGTGTGCAAATTCCTCGGAGACTCCAAGTTCCATTAGTCGCTTCTTTGTTGCGCTTTTTACTACCATCCTCAAACCCCGCTCAGACCCAACTATCAAGGCCGGTAGGCCAGTCAGGCGGGCCTGACGGGGTTCGAACCCGCGACCATCGGATTAAAAGTCCGACGCTCTACCTGACTGAGCTACAGGCCCAAAATAGCAACTTGGGCTTTTTGCCCGACTTACCAACTGTTCTTATAGGTTGCGCATACAGTGTTTGGTAACTGTAGAACTGTAATTCGAGTGGATTTTTTTTCCTCGGCTCGAGAAAAAGCGGTTTAAACGCAACAGCAAGCGATTTGTGCGATTGGATAGGCCTAAAGACTAACCGAGTGTGGCATCTTTTGAGGCAGATGAGCGGCGGAGAATTCTTCGGACCTGGAGATGCCGAACGAGAAATTGAACGTGTGAACCGAGATGCTCGACAAATTTTTTGGAACACACCGCAAAATCGTAAAATTGAATTGATTATTCCACCAACTGTGTATCCTCCAAAGGAAGACACTGATTTGATGGCCAAAGCATTGCACTCATTTCCAAACCCTCACAACAAGCGCTTTTTAGAGATAGGATGTGGCTCAGGAGCCCTTTCTATATTTGCTGCCCACCTTGGATTTCACGTAACATCTTGTGATATCAATCCATTCGCAGTTGCTGCAACTCGACATGCCGCTGAGTGCAACGGTGTCCAAGCATGTGTTCTCGAAGGTGGGCCCGGTCCAGAATCCGATGGAGGAATTGAACAATGGTCTGGTGGTTCAAGCCATGATGTCATTGTTTGGAATCTTCCTTACTTAAGTCCAATACCGAATTCCGAATTTCTTGGCCCTTTTGAAGAGGCTGCTTTGCTTGACACGGATGAAAAAGGGCTTGTTCATCGACTACTCAATGCAGTGAAAAATGGAGAAATTCTCAAACCCGGAGGGATTATTTTTCTTCTTGTTTCGGACAAATTTAGAGGGAAAAAGGTACGACTTCAAGCACTAGCCAACGGCTTTGCAGTACGACCCGTTTCCAAACACCTGTTTGAAGATGGAGAATGTATCGAAGTCATTGGTGTTTGGAAACCATTTGAATCCAATGAAAGCATGTTTGAAGATGAAATCGGTTCAACAAACTCGGAACTTCTCGCCTCCTCAAAACCAACGGGAACTTTCCTCTTTACTGGCAGGCAAACCGATGGTCACGGTCGTCGAGGAAGGGCATGGTCGCACGAATCTCGAGCATTTGCTGGATCATGGGTAGTGCATGACCATGGCATTCAAACGAATCCAGGAGTTCTGCAAGCTAAAGGAGGAATTGCACTGTATGAAGCTATTTGCGCATTGAGTGAACAAGAAGATAAAGTCATTCTTAAATGGCCGAATGATGTACTGTTGAATTTAGAAAATGGACTACGAAAAACGGGAGGTGTCCTTGTTGAGAGCAGAAGCCAAGGAAAGGAAACACGTGTTGTTCTTGGTATTGGGTGCAATTTGTCGAGTGATTCTCATCGTAAAGCAGAATATGAGATTGCTAGTTTAGACGAGTTGGGAGGTCAAATTACCAACGATCAGTTCGTTCGTACAATACATGCTTCTGTAGCATCCATGTTCGAAACGAGAACCGAAGTTAAAGACCAAACGAATAACGAGATTCTTTCACGCTTTACAGAGTACTTTAGCAACAGCATAAAGGCTCTTGGAATTCCATTCTATAGAAATGAAAAGATGCGTTTTTCAAGCATTGAAAACAGTGGTGAAATACGACTAAAAGACGAGAAAAACAAGAAATATATTGTGGGCGAAGGTGAAGATGTTTCATGGTCAAATTATCGTTGAAATTCAAAGACTATTCAATGACCAACTGCGCTGGACCTTCGAGCACCGCATCCAAGGCCTCCCCCTGTTGCTCATCCTTCCTTTTGTAAAATCCAAACAAAAGAAACAATGCACCGATTGGATAAATGATGAAATCAATGAAAAGGTTTCGATCGACATCAACATAAACATCTCCGGAACCCTCTACGAATTCGATTGAATATGTGAAAAATCCACCTTCGGATGCAGTGAATTTTACGGTTTCCGAACCTCCACCAGCAACCGTTTTTGTATCAGTAAAAACAGACTCTTGATTTTCGTTTTGAATCTCGATTGATACGACTGAATCATTCGAGGTTTCGATGGAAAATTCAATACTATCCTGCTTCAAAAGCGAGGCCCCATTTGCAAAAGGTTCAGCATCATCAGGCACTGGTTTCGATGAACTGAGACCGTGGATGAAAAGTCCACCAACCAAGATGGATACTCCGACGAGGATGAAAATGTCGCTCATCTTCATCGCTGGTGCGGCCCCGGCTCCTCCCATGAACGGACCAAACGCATGAAACAAATGAAGGTGATGGTGTTCTTACTATCGTGTTTGAGTTGGCAAATCCATTCGTTCACGTACAAGACGGATTTTTCCACTGCTCGTGAAACTTTGAAGTAAACTGACTGCCATCGAATCTTTCCTACCCAGCAAGAGTCGTACATCCGCATATACAGTGTGGGGAATCTCAACAACTGCATACCCATATGTTTCTGAAAATTCCGACGAAAGGGAGGATTTTTTGGCTTCTTCTGAATGTGAAGGATAAAATTCCATGAGGCGTACTTCGGATGAAATTGAGGCATCATCAAGAACTGTTCGGAGCTGTTTGCGAAGTTCATCCCGTTCAGAGAATTCCGACGAACATAAAAGACCAATCCAGCGTCTTTTGCCTCGTAACGCTTTCGATAGGCGTTTGGCCATATGTGACCGAAGAATCACTCCTTCAAGAGATTTGATGTTGATATCGTGCATAGAATGAAAATATATGAACGTAAGCGATGGCCATGGAGGATGAATCCTTGGCAGGTGAGGAGGCGGCACAACAAGGTCGTGTCCTTAACGAACTTGCAGCGAATGAAACCTCTCTTGTTGCACTCGCAAAAACCCTTCTTTCACCGCGAACTCTGCCTCATCTTGCGCTGATTGTAGTCAGTTCGACAATGTTTTACTTTATTGCGAATTCTAATGGTGGAGAAGACTTCGCAGCCCTTGGCTTCATTTCTCTCTCACTTGGATACGCACTGACAGCAATATTTTCGACAAACCACCGAGTTCGCTCTTGGATTGCTCTGCCGGAAGTTTCTGAAAAATCGACTACCCCCAGAGTAAAACGATTACTTTCAAGTTTCAAAATCTGCATTTTTCCACTGTCAATTTCTCTCACACTTGGGATCTTCATCATGGTGATGTTCAGCCAAGATTCCGCCACTGACTTGCCAGCTGTATTCCCAGTAGGCTTAGCTTCCCTGTTTGTCATATGGGCTATTGCTCAAGGTGTCTCTTTCAGCACTTGGGCTTCGTCTATTTCTGCAAAGAAACTTCCCAGCAAAGAATTGACCTCTGGAAATCTTGTGGTGATGACACTCTCACAATTTTCAATCATCACTGCACTTTCTGTAGCAGGGATTTGGAGTTTTGACTATCTCTATGAGTCCAGATGGGCGCCATACCAATCGCTTGTGTCCAATGCCGGGTTTTTGATTTTAGCTCTAGGCTCTTTTGCCGTCACCGTGTACTGGACATGGACTCAAAGAATGAT
>JASLVU010000042.1 GCA_030741225.1 Candidatus Poseidoniaceae archaeon
CATCGATAACATGAATTCTACATCAGGTTCATTTGATTCCAATGGAACTGCTCTGTGTTTGTTCCCAATGCAAGATGTTGCTCCTGGGTTCCACATTGCCTATCTGAAGGTGATGGTCGAGGGTGCCTCATCGATTGTTGAACTTCCATTTAACCGAACGGATGCGCCGCTTGTCCTCTCGAATCCGATACCCGAAATTGCTGTTGAGCAGAGAAGCAGTGTCCATCTTGTTGCATCAGAATTTGCTTACGACCCTGATGGGCAAGAGGTGTTCTTCCAATCCGCCTCTCTCCAAGGAAATTTTTCGGCTGATTTTTCGTTTACCATTGACCAAGATAAGCGAGGAATGACTGTTTACCACAGTGTGAACGAAGAACAACTCGATGGAACTGAAATCAATTTGACACTTCGTGCTGGTGGCTCGGGCATCATTGATGAAGCATCGGTTAACACTTCGATTCGAGTCATTCCTATCGACGACCCAGTGGTAAAAATTACTGATGTTCCTATGCAGAACCTTGTTGAAGATGGTTTACCTGTTCTTGTCGATTTGTACCAGTATGTCAGCGATCCTGAAGGGGGAGTATTGTACGGCACACTGGGAGGTGAAACGCAAGGAAACTTCGGTCCAGTGGGCTATTCCATCGCCGATGGTGTCTTGACGTTATCTCCTTTGCCCAACCAAAACGGGGCAACAATCATTCGCCTACTGGTCGATGATGGGGTGACTGCTCCACTTGAACTGGATGTTCCTTTGTATGTCGAGCCTGTGAATGATGAAATAATCGTGAACCACTCCGCTTGGAATATTTCTGTGATGGAGGATGCTACACTCTTGTTAAATCTCACTGAGTTGGCATGGGATTTGGATGATGACAACCTGTTTTGGTCTGTTGAATCTTCGTCAAATCGAATTTCTGTCGTTCGTTCGACCAATCAGTTGATTGTAACTCCAAATTTTGATTTTTATGGCTTCGATTCTGGAACCACTGTCAATGTCACTGACGGCACTCTTGGAATCAGTAAAGCATTGAATATCACCGTAATTCCTGTGCCTGATGCGCCTGTATTATCCCTGCAGGAATTGAACCTCATCGATGCCTCAGCAGCGAGTTTGCAATGGTGGGTCTTTGATGCTGATGGAGAATCCCCAACGAACATCACTGTTGAAGTGAATGGTGTTCTTTTAGAAAACCTTACGCATTCCTGCGTTTATGATTCAAATGATTTAACCAATCGTTGTCTTTCCATGCTCCCATTTTCGGAAACTCAGAACGGTAGTCTCGAAGTTCGTGTGGGGGTGTACGACGAAGAGTTGGCAGCGGAAACAGTGGCTTTCATCTCCTTGAACCTCACATCAAATCCACCAGATAGTTCGAAAGATGTAGCCTCAGAGGACTTGGAATCAACAGATCTCACCGTCGTTGCTGGAATCGGTTTAGTTGTCACATTGTTGCTTTTCGTTATGGTTGCAGTGTACCTCAAAGGCTCAAATTCTTCAACAAAGACTGATTCAGAGATTCAAGAGGTTGACTTACGCACAGAACAGAATACCGAAAACTCCGGTGGTTTATTGGCTCGCGCGAAGGGTAAGTTGTAGTCACAGTGGAATGTTTCCGTGCTTTTTCGGCGGGCTCCATTCACGTTTTGATTGAAGAATTTTCAAGGCTCGACAAAGCCGTAGACGGCTTTCTTTGGGTTCGATGACATCGTCCAACCAGCCGTTGCGAGCAGCAACATACGGGTCGCCAAATTTCGCTTTGTACTCTGCAATGAGTTGTTGTCGTATTTCCTCGCGTTTTTCTTCAGGCGCCTTACTGATCTCAGTACGATGAATGACATTCACCGCACCTTCGGCTCCCATGACAGCCAGCTCTGCTGTTGGCCATGCGATGTTGTAATCGCTTTGCAGGTGTTTACAGGACATTGCCAGATAAGCCCCTCCGTATGCCTTTCGAGTGACAAGAGTCAGTTTTGGGACCGTAGCTTCGGCGTATGCGAACAGCAGTTTTGCGCCGTGGCGAATGATTCCGCCCCATTCTTGGACGACACCTGGTAAGAATCCAGGAACATCTTCGAATGTAACGAGAGGGATGTTGAACGAATCACAGGTGCGAATAAAACGTGCAGCCTTGATAGATGCATCTATGTCAAGACACCCAGCGAGTACTTTTGGTTGATTTCCGACGACTCCAATCGTCTTTCCTTCAAGGCGAGCAAAACCGATGATGATGTTGTCTGCATACGACTCGAAAAGTTCCATGAAAATACCGTCATCAACAATCTCCTCTACGACCTTTACCATGTCATAGGGTTTGTTTGGGTTGTCGGGCACGAAGGTCTCAAGTTCGGGATTTAATCGAGTCGAAGGGTCTGCAGTTTCCTCATATGGGGCATCAGCCATGTTGTGGTCTGGAAGGTAAGAGAGTATCTCAGTAGCCAATGTACAGGCATCTTCTTCGTCATCGGCAATAAGGCAGGCAATACCCGAACGGGAAGCGTGTAAAGACGCCCCCCCCAGTCCAGCAGCATCAATTTCTCCACTGATTACTTCTGGAGTCTCAAGTGGCGATGAAAGAAACAATTGGCCATGTTCTTCTCCAAGAATTGTGAAGTCTGCTAGACTTGCGCCAAGAGCAGAAACACCGACTACTGGACCAAGTACAAGGCTAATCATCGGGATTCTTCCGCTGCACTGGACCAATCGATCCAACAATTCTCCAGTCCCACCAAGAGCTGCAACTCCATCATGCGCACGTTGACCGCCCCCGTCCCACATGCTGATAATTGGGGCTTTAGCGCGTTCAGCCATTTCGATGATTTTGGAGATTTTCTTAGCGTGCATTTCACCCATACTACCTCCATGGACACTGAAGTCTTGAGCAAAACAGTAGATTCTTCGCCCGTTTATAGTGCCATGACCTGCGACCACACCGTCGCCTAGTGTATGGTGAAGGAACATGCCATTGTCGGTGGTTCTGTGTGTCACAAAGGCATCGATTTCAACAAAAGAATTCTCATCGAGAAGCATTGCAATTCTATCTCTAGCAGTTCCTCGACCGCTGCTACGAATTGATTCTTGGCGCTTTAATCCACCACCTAAGCGTGCTTGTTCACGCTTGTACTGGAGTTCCTCGAGACGTTCACTCGAATTGCCTGCCATACCTTCTCCACCTCATGTCGGTTTTTCATTCAAGCGGCTATGTTCTCAAGAGATTGTTGCCTTCTCCACACAGATTTTTGCCAATAGCATCTGTAAGCCGGACATTGTTTGATAAGGCCCAGTGGATTTTGACGATGACTGTTTCTGGGGCAGCAACACTCCCGTGTCCTAAGATTCCCATATCGATTTGTTTTCGGCCCTTTGAATAGACATTCATGTCAACCGGACCGTGAATACATTGATTGATGACGACAATCGGAATCTCACGGTTTACACATCGAGTCAGGGCTCTCCAAACTTTGGTATTTTCAGGAGCATCTTTCCCCGGGTCATCGATAGGTAGGTGACCTAAACCTGTCCCTTGAATGACAATCGCCTGTACGCCGGTCTGGACAATGGCTTCAATTTCTTCGGAATGAAGCCAAGGGCCCGCAACAAATTGTGCAATCCTTGTTCCGGTTTCATAGAAAGTTGGTCGTTGGGCGACAGTTCTGTTTTTAGTATTCGATTGCAGAGACCGATAATAATCAGTCAATTGATGACTGATTTCTCCGTTTTCAATTGTGACCGTGGCCAACGCCTCACAGTTTACCGGTTGAAATGCGTCGCGACGAGAGGAATGCATTTTGCGCACACCCGTTCCAGGATAGACCGCACATTCTCCATCGTTACTTGAAGTGTGCATGACGACAACAACGCCGTCTCCAGCACCTCCGCTCACATCGGGTCCGTATGCTGCCCAGTACACTGCTGATAGAAGATTTTCAGCGGCATCCGAGGAACCTCTATCTGAAGAGCGCTGTGAACCGACAAATGCAATCCTGCCAGGTGGAATTCCACCTTTGCCCCCCCATGCAAAACTCATAGCAGCAGATGATATGTGCAAAGTGTCGGTTCCGTGAGTCACGACAACTCCGTCACAACCGTCTTCAAATGCTTGTTGAGATGCTTGAATCATTGAATTCCAATGTTGAGGGCGAATATCATCGCTGAACATGTTTCCGAGTTTAACAGCCTCAATGTTTGCAATGTCTGCAAGTTCTGGTAAACTTGCAATCATTTCTTCAGGTTCAAAACGAGCTACAACTGCACCAGTCGAGTAATCGACTTTCGAAGCGATTGTGCCTCCAGTATGTAATATTCGAACTCGAGGCAGTGCCTCGTTGAGTTGAACCGGTTGAGAAGAAGTGCTCTCATCTATTTGCAGAGTTCCAGTAACTTCGATTGAGATCACATCATCGACAGGGTAACTCGTATTGTACCCGTTTACAAGTTTGACAGTGACATGGTTTTTTGCAGATGGATGGAGCAGGATTCCTTCAATAATCGTTGTTCCATTGTGAGTTTTCACTTCGAGTGACACTTTCTGGCCCGCATCTGGAATTTCAACCATGAACCTGCTGTCGAGGGAGAGCACATCAACAGTTCGCCATTTTAGCATAGAATCAAGTTACTTTCAGCATTGCCATTGAACATGGTGCCGGGAGCGGGGCTTGAACCCGCGACCTTCGGATGTCTCAGACACCACAAGGGGTTTGCACGTCATACGATTGCCTTGAAGGCTGCCCTATGAGTCCGACGCGCCACCAACTACGCCACCCCGGCTTGTCTCTCGCCTGTCGCGTACCCCATTTCAACCATACGGAGGAAAAGTGATGTAAATTCACCGTAGCCTTCATGCACTCAACGCCTCACGGATGTCTATGGTTGACCTCAATACCGCGATGGCCGCCGCTGCTGGTGAACGGCAGAAAAGGTTGGCTGATGAAGGTAAAGAGCGAAAAAAGCGACGAAGTGGTAGTGATTTAGGTATCGAACCATTTGACCCAGTCAAGCATGTTTCGAAAGAAAAAGCTGAAACGGTTTCTATGTGGCTCGTAATCGCCTTTTCCGTTGTTATTTCATTGCTGATGAGGTACGTGCTCATGCCGCGAACCACGGTTGAAAAGTCTGATATTTTGTACCTCGCGCCTCTTTCAGCAATCTTAGTCATACCTCAACTTCATCGCATGGTTCTGCCGGAATCATTGAATGAGAGATATACCAAAGGAACATGGTTTAAGGCCGGATTCTTGCACACTTTCACGTTTTTGGCAATGGCTTTGTTGTTGGTTAATCCCCCAATGGGCGATATTGTGGCGCCCCAACTCGCTGACAAATGGGTTCTTGTGCAAGATGAAAACGGAGAACTTAATTTTTCCAATACCAAAGGTGCAAATTCAGCTCTCACATGGGAAGTTGAATCTGGAAGCCGCTTATCAGGTGATATTTGGTTGCTGTTCGGACTTGCGGATAATGTGAATGTCGAAGGGGCGAATGTAACAGTCGAGTTGACCAACAATGCCGGTACTGACTTGGCCATTTCCAACGATTTGGGTTTTTGGGAGAGCAATACGGACGCAATTAACAACAATACAACATCCAAATCTGGTAAGTCTCGTTTGGTTCCTCATGGAGATTTAGACCAAAAATTCGCACTTCTTTTGGGCAGCGACCTCAGTGTAGGTGAGCATGAAATCACTGTGACAATTGTCGAACAAGGCGACCCATGGGAAAACACACGCGTTTACGAATGGAGTTTGAAGGTTGTCGAAAAACTGCCCGTCCAATCAGCTTCATGACAGCAGGTCGCCGTGAGCTAGCAAAATAGTATTCAGCAAACGACTGATACGTCGGATATCTCGTTGCTCTTGAGTTTCTTTATGCAATTGCTTTTTTCGCAGATAATGGATCATTGGAGCAGCAGCAGTCCAGCACATAATGTCGAGGATTCGATTGATTACGGTCGTCATGGTCATTCCATTGTACAGTACATGGAGTGTTTTGAGATGTCCCCTAAAGTGAAAGTGAAAGTGAATTTATGCTTTCAAATGGGTGACTAGTCGGGCGGTCAAAGCGTCGAGTTGAATCTGTTCACCGCCACCTTCAACAAGACGATAATCGACTTCAGCCATCCACTCAGTCATGTCCAGTTTTGCCTCTTCACTAAGGAAATCTGCGGTATAGAGTTCTCTGTGCAGTTGGTTTACAAAGTCGGTACCTGCAAGGCCGTATTTATCCAGTAAATCTCTCAGGCGTCTACGTGCAGCATGAAAACCGTCGTCTCTGCATGCCATGAGGTACTGGTGAAGTGCCTCCGGTGGAGCAGTCGCAGATGTTTCGTAAATGAGGTCTCTGTTCACGCTCATGTTGAGTGCAGCGGCAACTTGGAGTCCAGTCAGTGCTTTACGTAAATCTCCTTGGGAGATTCGGGTGAGAGCTTCACTGGCATCATCGTCCAAGGCGACTCCTTCTTCGGACGCTACATGGCGTACTTGTGCATCAACGTCTGCGTCAGCAAGAGGTCGAAATCGGAAAACAGCACATCTTGACTGAATGGGTTCAATAATTTTTGAAGAATAGTTGCATGAGAGAATGAAGCGACATGTTTCAGCATATTGCTCCATAATTCTTCGCAGCGCTCCTTGTGCGTCGTTCGTAAGCGCATCTGCCTCATCAAGAAATATAATTTTGAAAGATGCTTGACCGTAGGGTGCTGTACGAGCAAATTGTTTGACTTTGGTGCGGATACTCTCCAATTTTCGCTCGTCAGAGGCGTTCATTTCCAACAGGTTTCGACGGTATTCTTCACCAAAAACATCCTTTGTCAATGCCATTGCTGCTGTTGTTTTTCCTGTGCCAGGTGGTCCAGCGAACAGCAGGTGAGGGAATTCCTTTTTCTGGGAATAAATGGTAAGTCGTTGAACAACCGCAGCCTGTCCACGAATTTCAGTGACCGACTGAGGGCGGTGTTTTTCAACCCATAGTTCGCTCATGGTGTATTGTCATTGTCGAGCCTCCTTGAACATTCTCCTCCAAATGAAATGAGATTATGGCTGGAAATGGTTTGATTTTGTATGGTCTGACAAAGTCATCTCATCACTCGTAAGCGAAAAGACAGTATATGTCGCAGGACTTGAACGCTTTGAGCCCCATGCCACGCGAGTCAGCCCCCCGTCGAGCCGCATTATCCATTTTCCTCGTTTTGATGTTTCTGTTTGCCGACTTAATGCTGCCAGACGCTCTTCATTTTGAACCTCAACTTGATGAACAGCAAGGCATATCTTATGCCATCACATACAATTCAGTGTTGTCTGATACATATCTTGACGAGTCGAATTCAACGACAAATTTCAACCAATCAGCAGTCGGATTTGTTGGTCAGTCCGATGCAGGCTCTGAAAGTCGATTACTGTTTGAGTTTGGCATGAACTACACTTCAAGCGATACGATTCATTCAGCAACCCTCGACATATCTTGCAGCAAAAGTGGCGCTCTTTCGCCAGAAATTCGAGTCTATCCTGCCTCAACATCATCTTGGGATTCTGGGACAGTAAGTTGGGATTTTTCGCATTCAGGCACTCTCTGGTCAGTTTCTGGGGCAGATGGAATATCCGATAGAGGCGATTGGGAACCGCCTTTCTCGGCCTCAACGAACGCAATCTTTTCGATAAATGTGACAAGTATTGCTCAGCAAGCTGCGGCCTCCAACCAAAGCAGATTTACCATTTTGCTATCTGCTTTAAGTTCTAATTATGAATGTAAGCTTTCTGAACATCCTTCAACTTTTGAGCGCCCGCAACTCACTCTTGTAACATCATCTACGCCAGCTGGAGACGGAGGTTCAGTCACCTCGAATTTTGCAGTGAACGGCCAGCCTCTCATGGCCGATGACTTCATTCTTGCCGCAGATACGAATCCCACACTTTCCTATTCTTCGTTGGTGGGCCAAAATGTGGAATTTCAACTCTCTTATGATGAATTTTTCAAGAGCGACTTGGATCTTGATTGGCACTATTCGACGATGAACAACTCCTTCTCCACTACATCGAATAGCGGTTCATTTACAATACCTTCAGCTGATGCGTTTGACAACGGTTCGAAGATTTATTATCGAGTTCGAAGCATTGATACTACCGACACCCTTGGTAACTGGTCCTCGACTCAACATTTCCTACTGCCTTACCATTCGGTCACTGATAATGGAGATGGAACTGCAAGTATCGATGTCGATGTTGATGATCTAGGTCAATTTGCGAATTTTATTGAAGATTCATATGCAAACCAACTGAGCAAAAACACTCAGTATGGCTCATCGAACTACATGGAGACAAGCGTAACTTCGAACAAAGAATCTCTCATCCATGTTCGTATGAATCTCGGCTTGCTCGGTCTTCCATCAAACGCTACCATTGTTGATGCCCAATTGAATCTCGAACGATATTCATCTTCGAACAATGCAATGCTCTCCATGCATGAAATGTCTCCGGGGCAATGGCTTGAGAGTGACATGACGTGGAATCGCGGCACATCGTCTACAAACTGGGAAAATGGAGGAAGAGATTATGCCTCTGTTGCCTCATCCACTGGTTTGAATGGCTCACAGGCCAGTTCGCAGTTTGCCTTTAGTTTCACAGACGTGCTGCAAACTTGGGTAGAATCGAATTCTAACGATTCTGCTGATTTTATGATAACTGCTCGTGGTGAACATGATCCCTTTTCGTCAACAGGGACACAATCAGCGTCCTTTTTCACATCCGATTATTCAGACGATTCCAAGAAGCCTTCAGTTTCCATTCGATATGCCTGGGGTCAGAATTCTCCTCTTGCTAGTGTATCCTTGACTGGACCAGTCGATGGAGGTGCTGTATGGAATCAGTCTGGTCACAACTTCACAGCCAACCTCACTCCAACGCTAACATGGACCCCGAGTTCATTAAACCACGAAATTGAGTTGCAGATGGCCACAGATGAACAGTTCCGCGACATAAGTTGGGTTTCAAATACCGGCGTTGATAACGATTTTTCTCCGACTGACGGAATGTTGAATTTGACAGGAAGCAACTCACTTGAAGCAGGGAACATGTATTTTTGGCGCATGGCTTACATGGATTCAGATGGAAGATACGGACCTTGGCAATATTCCAAATTCCTTGTGAGTTCTTTAGAGAGCACTTGGCTTGGAGGTGACAGATATGAGTTTAGACTCAAACATGGAAACGGTACATCTAGTGGCCTTTACCCCGAATGTCTTGATACATACATAGACAGCGGTACTCCAAATCAAAATTACAACGATGAATCAAGACTTCGTATATCGTACAATTCTTATCCAATTGAATCTGCGGTTCTGCTCAACTGCAATCTTCGAACAAATCTTCTCCCGCCAGGATACGCTGTTGAAACTGCTTATCTAACGATGGTACTCGCAAGTAATCCTTCCAACTCTCCTACGGTTGCTGTTTGGGAAAATCTCCAAACGAATTGGACCGATTCCGGCGCAACATGGAGTTCATACGATGGTACAAATTCATGGGCAACTGCCGGTGCTAAAGGAGCAGAACGTTCTTCTCTACTCGACTCGGTTCAAATTGACTCATCGTCGTATCTATCAGGAGACAGCGTGGAGTGGAATGTAACTTTAGGTGTTCAAAATGCAATGAGGCTCAACAAGAGTGCTGATTTCATACTCGGAATGTTGGGTATCGGCTCTGGATTAAACAGACAAGTACAACTTCATCCTGGATTCTCATCGACCTCTTCTTTGAAACCCGAACTTCGCTTTGTCTATGTTCCGGGTTCCAATGCAGTACCTTCTGAACCAGTCCCAGTAACTCCACTTAACGGTTCATGGTCAATAGGTGCGGGTGTTGATCAAACCCCAATAAAAAGACCCACAATGTCTTGGTCTTTCGCAAACCCTGCCAACGTTGGAGGATGGGCTATCCAACTTGATACATCTTCGACTTTTGAATCGACATCATTGCAAACCAAGACCTCTTGGAATGACGGAGGTTTCGATGTATTGAATTCCACATTCACCCCGACATCTGATTTGGCTGATGGGACCTCTTGGTATTGGCGAGTAAGGGCTATTTCTGCAACCAATCAAATTGGAAACTGGTCGAACACATTCATGTTTATGTTGCCTAATTTAACAACATGGCAAACTTGTCCAGATGGTTCATGTTCATCTGTGGAATTGCATCACAGAACTGCGCATCCTTCAATGAATGTACCGAATTTCGTCGATACATATGTCCTCGAATCGGGTGCAGGTTCTGCTGCAACTCATGCATCCTCCACTCAATTGCAGGTAGGGGCTGTTGGGTTTAACCGACAAGCAATGTCCCTGATTAAAATCCCGCTTGATTCATTCCCTCAGCCAATCAATGCACGGGTGACGAATGCACAACTCAACATGTATGCAGAATTTGGGTCTTCAACTGGAGAACCGGTTGCAGTGCGTCCAGTGTACCAGTTATGGAACTCTTCTGCAAATGCAACGACATATGATGGTGTGAACAATTGGTCCATTGCAGGCGGTCGAAACATTAGTGTTGATATTGGTCCATATGTCGATGTCAAGAACTCCGTAGGTGGGGGATGGATGACATGGGACGTGAGCGAGGCAGTACAATCAAGCATTGCTAGCGGCTCATCGTCTCTATCGTTAGCGATTTATACCTCAAACAATATCACTTCATTCGTTAGTTCTCCGAACTTGATTTACTTCACATCAACTGAGGGAATTGCCTCCCAGCATCCGTGGCTCAATTTAACATGGTCAAATGGTACTGGAGCAGTCCCAAGTGATTCAGGAACAAATCTCCTTCCATTGAACAATTCAATTTCGTGGAATTCAACATCTCATGCTTTACTGCCAGAAAAGACTCCACTCTTCTCTTGGAGTCACCCCAGTCCGAGTTCTGTTGATGCATGGCGAATACACATATTTGAGGATTCCAATGATGACATGGCGGGTAGGTACACCTTCGATTCGCGAGTACAATCCAGTTCTTTTGATCTGACAAATTTGACATTCATGCCGCCAAATGATGTCGATTATTCAGATATTATTCGTTGGACAGTTCAGCCTATATTTGCAGGTATGATTGGTTCGCAGAGCAATTCGACAATTTTCTATATCCCTTCACCTGATGCTGGCGAATTGAATTCAACCCATGCATGGGCATCATTCCAAGAAGGGACCATAATTGATAGCGTTGGTTATCCAACGGTAACAAGTGACACTTACATTGACCAGGGCAGTATCTATTCAAACAACGGGGGATCAAATTTCTTAGCTGTTGGTCGCAGTCCTTCCAGTAATACTCTAAGGGCAAGTACCTTGATGGAAATTGATTTCTCTTCTCTCCCTCTTCCGTCGGAATATGAAGTGACCAATGCTTCGCTAACCATCAATGTCGTTAACGGTTACAACGATATTTATGTCACTGTTTCAGAGATGGTTACCAATTGGAGTGAATCATCTTCTTGGGCATATCCAGGCAACAATTCTACATCTTGGGTAGGCGCAGGAGCCTATCACTCCTTGGACTCCAACATCCCGGAAAACGAAGGATTTTGGATAAATTCTTCTGATGAGTACGAGATTAATATCACTTCACTACTG
>JASLVU010000043.1 GCA_030741225.1 Candidatus Poseidoniaceae archaeon
CTCTGGTCTCGGGGTTATTTGTTTTTTCAAGTTTAGAGGTCTCTGACCGTGATTTAATCCCTACACAAGCTGAAATAACGAGCGATACTGGTTACACTGAAAATTACTATGATGGGCGATATGTTTGTACCGCTGAGATAAACTTTAGATACAATGCAGAAGGAGATCTAACGATTTACTCAGGATTCGTTCAAGGATCAATGGAGAGCAGTTCTTCGTGTATTGACCAAATCGAGCAGGCTTATCCGGTTGGTTCATACATTGACATTTACTATTGGAGCGATGATCCAAGCACCTATGAATTCCAAAACTTAGTCGGTGATGAAGCGTTTATGTACAATTGTTGTGCCTTCTTCTTCGGTATTTTTGCAGTCTCTGGTATCGCCATGGCTTTTCTTGGAGGTAATGTCAAGACTTCGATGGCTACTGGAGGTTTGGCTGGAAGGATGGGACTCTCTCAGCCCACAAACAACAGAATCCAAGGTGGCCAAACGAGAAATGACAATCAACACATCAACCATGGAATGGTCAATCAAAATTCATACCGGTCAAGGAATACTGGCCACCTTGGGTATAAAGAACGGAATTACAATTCCGTAATTGACCGGTTAGGTCTTCACGGAATGACTGAGCAACAAGTTCGTGCTGCTGTCAATAAATCGGGTTTTATGACTTCTGACTCGGCAGACCTATTTTTCAACAACGAACACGTCAAGAAGACCTTAGGGCTAACGAGTTACTCACAAGTTGAAAATACAGTTTCATCGAGTTTGAAAACACCGAAAACCAATTTTTGGACAACTGCAAGTACCCCAACGACAATTGATGGAGGTCCAGAAGACGAGTGTGGGCATATTGGTTGTTCGAAGAAAGTCAATTCTTTCGATTTTCGTTGCTTTGAATGCCGCAAGAGATTCTGTGATGACCATCGTGGTGCTACCTTCAAGTGTGCTTCGTGCGACGATTGATCAAATGTATACTTCTTTCTGATGAAGGCCCATTTTTGGAACAAGTCCTCTTTGACGAATTGACTGAAGCATAGCTTTGCCGTCTTTACTGCGTACATAGGTCAACACACTTGGACTGACATGTAAATTCCAATACTTTTGGAAAACTTGAGCACGCTGCTTTGAAGAAGCAAGTTTTGATGGAACTGCGTGATACATTTGGACTTCACTTACCTCTTTGCGAAGATATTTGGCTAATATCTCTGGCATTAATGTGGAAAGCCAAGTATCCTGCATGAATTGGGATGAGCGACTAATCAAATATCGAGGTTTTGATAGAGAACCAAGAACCTCTTCTAGAGCCGAACTGAAAAGCAATCCTTCATCTGGCGTTGAATGGTGAAGGTGATAACGCAACCAACCCCCACCACGTTCCCCACCTTTTGGAGAACAATGTATCGTCATTTCACCCAACTCTTGGAATGAGGCGACTATTGCTTCTGCAATAGCGAGGGTTAGTGACGATTCGGTCCACATTTCTTTTTCACTTCCAAACCGGAAACCTTCTGCGAATCCTCCCGATGCCTTGGTCTCAATTGCTGGACGCGACTCTACTGCAAACGGTTCTCCAATCGCCCAAAGTTTTCTTGTGTACTCTCGAGTTCGTGACCTTCGAAGCATTTCCTCGTTGAACATTGCCATACCTTCACTGATACCTTCTGGACGAACATCATTGAACGCTGCATGAACATGCCCTACGCCCTTTTCTATTGCCCCATCATCACAAACTCCATACAGTTGTTTGTGCTTCTGTTTGAACCGTTCATAGTCATCAAAGCCCTTGGTGAATTCTTCAGCAATACAAACAATATCCCAGTTGTTGGCAACCTTTTCAGGCCATAATTTGTCGATGCGAATAGACCGACCACGTAATTGATTGATGCTCATACTCGTGGTTACGGTCGTCATATCAATGAGGACATTGATTCGTGAAGCATCCCATCCTTCTCCCAACAAACCTCGAGTTCCAACGAGGCATCGAGTGAATCCTTCTTGGAAAAATTCAGTAATCATTAACGAATAATATCGAGGAATCCAATCCTTTCCTCTGCCGTGAATCTCATGGAATCCTTGGTGAGGTTTATCTTCTAATTTGATGTCAAGTGAACGTTCTTTGACCCATTTTTCCGCTTTCTCAATAAATTTCTCATAAAGGTCATCATCAACCAAAACTGTGCTCCCAGTCATGAGTATCGGGTCAAGATAATCTCCAGCAGGATGATGAACTAAAGTTCTCAAAACTGAAATCGCCCCACCCGCTTCTTTGTCAAGGACACCTTCTACCAAGGTGGTGGCTGAAGTTTTCTCAAAATCTGTGACGATGACTGCGCGTATATCTGGTCCTAATGATTGCATTTCAACATTAATAATCTCGTTCACAGCTTCTACCTTCGCAGAGGCATAAGCCATTACTCGACCAACAGGAGAGGCGCAAGGACGCGACCCTGTCTCAGTGATTTGAATGCCAAGCATTCGAAGTCGAGCAACCACAGATTCAGATAAAGCATGGTCTTTCTTACTTTTCGATCTACGTAACCCATGTCGGACATATCGAGAAAGAACTGTTCTCAAAACACTCATTTTGGTAAAGGATTGGTCATTCGGATCATAGTGGAGATTTGGAACTCCTGATGGAAAAGGCAATCTGTTCATTCGCAAGAACCGACGGGAATCTTCAGCAAATGCTGAAAACTTGCGCTCATAATCATCCCACGATAGATGTTCTCCAGAAGGTGATTTTCGCTCCTTCAATTCATTCATTATCCACTGGTCGAGTGAAGATGTTCTATCTGGTTCCATCTCAAATTCAGGATTTCTTAGTTCATTCAGCAACTGTTCAAATTCCTCATCGACTCTCGCTATATACTGCAACTCGTGACTTGCAGGACGTACGAAATAGCACAGATCTTGGTAAGGGGCTAAATTTGAATCACGAACAAGAGCAGGAACTGGGACACTGTAATCTACTGGACCAAAGAAATCGTCGTACCTTTGTACATCAGATTCTTTGAATCCTGTTCCATCTGGAGGAGTGGCAGTAAGACCTAGAATAATTGGATCATCAAACATTTCACGCACTTCGCTCAAAATACGCCCCCAATGGTGCATTAAGTGATGACACTCGTCCAAAATAATCAAGCCAATACCTGCTTCTTTGAGTAGCATGAGATTTTCTTTAGCACTTTCATGTAAAGTCCAAAGAGCATTACCATGTTCTGCAAATTCATCACGAACCTTTTTCCTATAGGTTGACAAACGAGTTGTGTAATATTTCTTATTTCTTTGAAGAAGATCCATCTGCCATGCATTCGCTTCTTCATGCGTCATTGCTTCTCCATCTTCAATGAGTTTTTCCGCCCACAATTCCAAAGCCACTTTATCGAGGTCTTCACCTCCTTTACGAGGCATGGTTACAGATTGGTAGGTTAGAGAGGTGAGAAGACCTGGCTTCTTGGGATCTGTACTGATAAATTCATCTTTACCATCCAAATCAAACAGAGATGTTCTTGCTGCCCACTGAGCTTGAATTGCAGAATTTGGTGACAGCACTAGAGCCGGTTTACGGACTAAATCTGCCCAAACATAGAGGCCAAGAACTGTTTTTCCTGAACCGGGAGGTGCTACGATGTGGAGGCGTTTCGACCCAGACTCAAGTTGAGGAATTATGACCGAGCTGGCTGCTTTCTGCGAGGGACGTAAAGTTCCTGAAAATCGAATAGAACCAAATTCAGGCAAGACCGGCATGTAACTGACACCTAAAATCAACGAGGCGGGCCGCGTTTAGGCCCAGAAGGTCCGCCTTTGGGAGGACCACCTTTGGGAGGACCGCCTTTGGAAGGACCGGGTGGGCCGCTCTTCTTCGGAGGGCCGCCTTTTGGGGGACCACTTTTGGAAGGACCGGGTGGGCCACTCTTCTTCGGAGGGCCGCCTTTGGAAGGACCGGGTGGGCCGCTCTTCTTCGGAGGACCGCCTTTGGAAGGACCGGGTGGACCGCTCTTCTTCGGAGGGCCGCCTTTGGAAGGACCGGGTGGACCGCTCTTCTTCGGAGGACCGCCTTTGGAAGGGCCGGGTGGACCGCTCTTCTTCGGAGGACCGCCTTTGGAAGGGCCGGGTGGACCACCTCTTCTTGGAGGAGTTCTTCGAGGAGGGCTTTCAACTTCCTCTTCTTCATCTTCATCCTCAAAAACTGCCCCGCAGTGTGGACATTCGTTATCGGTTTCTTTTACCAGTCCATCGCAGATTTCACATGCAAACATTTCAACATCGTCATCCTCACCAGATGAACTGCCGTCCAAATTTTCTACTTGGCCATCTTTCGAACGGAATATCTTCAACTCAGTTGTCAAATCAAATCCTTTCAAAGCAACTTCGGTCTCGATGGCATGCTGGAATGCTTGAGTGAGATCTTCAGGAGTATCAAGAACTCTGCCGTCATCAACATACGTGACATTGACCTGCAGAACATCGGAATCCATTTTCGCTTGTGGAGTTTCAACTGCAACTCCCCTCTTTCGGGCAACTCGACGAACAGCGACTTCACACATTCGACGAAGCAGAGCCTCACTCGGGCCATCCTTAGCAACGGGTTGCCCAAGAGCACCTGCAATCACATCTTGTGCAGGATTTGATTCGGCTCCACGTAAATGGGCAGGCAACTCAGCGCCGAGGGATGCGAGTACATTGTTCGCAGGCGATTGATTCATGTTCAACCATTGACTACGACGTTCATCTTTCATAGCACGTTCTGCCTCAGCCAGACGGTTGACCATTGCATCGGTGGGAGAGGCCGAAGGGTTGTTGGCAACTACTGTACCACCTTGAGCCTGCGGCAAATCATTGTTCATTCGATTTTGTGGAAGGGCGCCGCTCGCAAGAGAAGGCCCTCGTGCTTGTTGAGGACGATCGGATTGAACATTTGGCAAAACATTACTTTGAGGTGGATTTTGTCGGATATTTTGTGGAGGAATTTGACCTGGAATCATTTGATTTGATTGAATGTTTTGAGGAGGGAATTGACCTTGGGGGGGGAATTGACCTTGTCCAAGTTGATTTTGTTGAAGAGGTTGAGGGGGGAAATTTCCTGGCGGAAAATTTGGCTGCTGCTGAATACCCATTGCGATTTGTTGCAAGACTTCAGGCGGTATGTTTGTATTTCCTGGAGTGTTCATATCCCTTTGCTGTCGCACCGCTTCACCCGAGACAACACCGAAGTTCCTGCCACCAGATACTTCTTGACCGGAAATACCTATTGAGCCTGGATTTGTGAATCCTCCAGCTCTGGAAAGTTCTTGACGGGAGCCACATTCGGGACAGAATATGCTGTCATCTGGAATGATTTCCGAACATGAACCGCATTCCATAGGACCCACCCGCAGTTGTGATGCTCGGGGGACTCTCCCTAAAGTTTTACGACTGAATTCGATATATTGCAGCCGAGATTTAACGGTTCTGTGGTTGCCAAAAGAAATGCTTCTTCATTCAAATAATCGAAAAAACTGGTGCTCTGAAAATTGAATACCTTGGAGCATACGAATTATTTGTCCTTGTTTTTTTCCAAGAGACGTCTTACGCCGCCAGGAATAATCATGGCGCGTAAAAGTTTACGAGCATAGGATTTCATCTCGTTTCGAGTCACCTTAATCTTGTCATCTGAATTCAAGATATTTCCAGTTCGTAGCAAAGTGACAGTTCTTTGACCAACCAAAACGGGCAACATGCATGAAGCTTTGAGACGGAATTGTCCATCGGGCAACATACCGATGTACTCTATTGCAGCATCAAGGTGATTGTTGGTAATTTCAAGATATTCGTCATACAGCGGTCGGAAACGTTCGATATTTGAATGGTCAAGGAGATCTTCAGGCTTCATCCCAAAACGTGCTAATTCTTCGCCGGGAATGTAACATCTGCCAAATCGTAAATCTTCTGGAATATCTCGAAGTATGTTTATCATTTGGAGCGCTTTTCCAAATCTGATTCCTTTTTCAAAAAATTCATCCTGCTTTTCAGAAGGTAATGAGATGACGTGTTCTAATGACATTTTACTCCAAAAAACACCAACGCAACCTGCCACTCTATAGGTGTAGTCGTCCAATTCTTCATTGGATTTGAGCGAGGAAATTTGACCACCCTCGTTTGCAGGTCCAAACCTCTGTAAATCAAGTAATTGGCCACCCACAATAACATCCAAACACTCCAAGATTATGCTGCGATCGGCAGCCTCGTAAACCTCCAAACCATTCAACACATCATCCACATTTCGCAGAAGTTCTGCTTCGTGTTCGTTCTGTTGAATCTTAGCGAGTTCAATAAAATCAGGTAATGTGCTTGAACGCCCTTGAGCAACATCGTTGTATTGTTCGAGAAGATTTTGCAGAAAGGAAGTCTCGCCGTGTTTTGAATCAGCTATTGTATCGGCCACCCTGGCCATGAGATATAACAATCCTATTTGCCCACGTATCTTCTTTGGAAGGTATTTGAGAGTAGGATAAAATGAACGTGAAGTTCTCTCAAGAAGTGAATCGATTTTAGCATTAATGAGTACCGTCATGTCGTCCCCTCCGAGTTACGGGTTGAGTGTTTCTCTCTTGACTCTGTGGGACAAATGATTTCAGAATCGAATGATTTGAGGCTTTAAAAAAAATAGCAATTCATTTGTATCCAAACCAAAATCGTGAGTGTTTGTTTTGACCAATTATGCGCAGAACTCAAAAAGGGTGAATGATGAGCCCTAAGCGGTCACGATGCTCGAACGCCGGAAACCACTCGAATTGTTGTTCCCTTTGAAAGGGAATGCTACAACTCGAGGTGAGGACCCGGAGACAAAGAATCCAACCACATTAGATCGGCTTCGCGCTGGTGTTATGTTGGCTCGTGATGCGGTCAAAGCTGTTAGCCTAACTGCAATGGAAGCTCTTCGTGAAGGTGCTACATTCATCGGAATTGTTGGAGAAACAAATGAGCTTGTTGATCCTTTTGAACATCTTGATGCTCCTATATGGTCTGAACGCCCTCCTCAAGAACTTACCAAATTAGCCTTTCGATACTGCGAAGAATTAACAATGCGTGAGGCTGGTAACTTCTATCATTCATTCAAATATCTACCCGACCAACAGCGTCAAGCAATGTGTGCAGTCTATGCATTTTGCCGCCGTGCTGACGACATTGCTGACGGCGACTGGGCAGACAGATTCCCAGGCAGTATGGGTGAAATGGACCCAGAGGCAGTGAGTTACCGTGAACAACTTGAAAGTCTTCAAGATCAAGGTACAATTTTGGATACTGAAGCATACTTGAACAAAATTACACAACTGTTTTTCTTCCGAAAGAAACTTTCAACATGCTATTCAGATGTGTACTCAACTGACCCTGTGTTCCTCGCTCTCAAAGAAACAGTCGAAACTTACTCGATTCCTCGAGAAGTGTTTGATGACCTTATTTCTGGAATGGAAGACGACCTGTACAACAATCGTTATCGAAGTTTCGATGAATTGTATGTTTACTGCTATAGAGTAGCGTCTGTCGTTGGACTGATGTGCATTGAAATTTACGGTTACAAAGACCCTAGAGCAAAGAAATTTGCTGAATCATGGGGTATTTTCATGCAACTCACAAATGTTCTGCGCGATGTTGGCGAGGACATCGAAAGAGACAGAGTCTATCTTCCTTTGAACGAACTCGAACAAAACGGAATCATCGAAAATGAACTCGGTGGCAAGGTAGTTTTGAACAAGAATTGGGAACCGTACTGCAGAGATTATGCACGACGAGCACGAACTTATCTCGCCGAAGCACGCCAACTGCTACCGCTTCTCCCGAGAAGAACTCGCTATTCACCAGCGGCAATGATTGCCTTCTATGACAAGATTCTAAGGCAGATTGAACGCCAGCAAGGAGATGTTTTTACCAAGCGAGTTAAGTTGAATAAAGTTCAAAAAATCAGTCTTGCGGCCGCAGTCTACATGCGTCACCGTTTGTTGCCAGGGTTTTTAGATCCGATTTGGGCAGGATTGGCCCGGGTTGGGCTCTTGCCAGCAGTCTAATCATATTGGACACGTCGTGTGACCAATGAGTTTGTAAAACGGACAGAATCCAAAAGCAGATGTGAGTATCCCCCATACTCCGAATACCAGCAGTATAAAATCCCAGTTTAGGTTTGATGCATACTCGATTGTCACCATAATGAGGCCAGACAATACTCGGATTATGCGGTCATTGAGGCTCAAATTCATACTTTTCAATAAGAATCCAATATTTATGCATATAAACTGCTGTATGGGTTGGGCAATCAAATTACTGCGTATTATATTCAAATCGAACGAGTAAATGCTTGTATTCCAGTGATGTATCTTCCTAGAATTAAATTGTGAATATCGTGAGTGCCTTCGTATGTTTTTACAGACTCCAAATTCGCCATGTGTCGCATGACTGGATATTCGTCAAGTACACCGTTTGCACCATGGATGTCACGCGCTACTCGTGCAATCTCTAGAGCAATGTCTACATTGTTCATCTTCGCAAGAGAAATCTGCTCATTAAACCAAGTACCATCGTCTTTCTTTCGTCCAAGATGATAGGCCAAAAGTTGCCCTTTGGTAATTTCTCTAAGCATCCAAGCTAACTTGTTTTGTACGAGTTGGTAGGAGGCGATAGGATGGTCAAATTGAATTCGTGAAAGAGCGTAGGTTTTCGCACTGTGGAAGCACGACATTGCTGCCCCCAAAGCGCCCCATGAGATTCCAAATCGTGCATTGTTGAGACAAGAGAAGGGGCCACGAAGGCCCTTGACGTTTGGTAACATTCTGTCCTTGGGAATTTTACAATCTTGGAAAACCAATTCGCTGGTTACTGAGGCTTTGAGTGAGTGCTTGCCCTTCATTTCAGGAGCAGTGAAGCCTTCATCTCCTTTTTCGACGATGAAACCACGTATGACACCATCAAGTTTAGCCCAAACGATTGCCACATCAGCAATTGTTCCGTTCGTAATCCACATCTTGGCACCGTTTAGCAGGTAATGGTCACCTTTATCTTCAGCCTTCGTAATCATGTCACCAGGGTTCGAACCATAATCAGGCTCAGTCAAGCCAAAACATCCAATCCATTCACCAGATGTCATCTTAGGAAGGTAATGGTTTTTCTGTTCTTCAGAACCGAAGTCCCATATTGGGTACATAGCAAGAGAACCTTGAACTGAAGCAAAAGAACGTAGACCTGAATCTCCCCGTTCCAATTCTTGACAGATGAGGCCGTATGCAACATATGAGAGGCCTGGACATCCATATCCCTTCAAAGGCGCACCCAAGACACCCATTTCTCCAAGAGCAACTCTCCATTCATCGAGAAAGACTCCTTCTGCACAGGCGTGTTCAATCTTTGGAAGGACTTCCTCGTCTACCCAGTCACGAACCATGTCTCGAATCATGATTTCTTCTTCAGTCAACAAGCTTTCAATGTCGTAAAAGTCGACTCCTTCGTAAGGCTCCATTCTATCCTCTCAACTAATGCTCGGCTAGGGGCTTCAAGAACCTAACCCTTCAATCGTTAGATAAAATGACTCATTTTTTATTAAATCCACGTAATTGCAAGTACTTGCGTTGAAGATATGGACTGTTCATGTAAATCAAGCCCAAGACTACTCCCGGCACAGAAACCGTGACAGCAATCATAACAATGACGGAAATCATGGTTAGTTCCTCTTCATCAGATATCGTTTCAAATTCGACAATGTTTCCAAAAGATGTCACCAAAAAACCTTGCTGATGGTCATTTTCCCAAACCATTTCAATCGATCGCCCTGAAATAACAGAATCCCAATTCGAGGCATCTTCCGGTAGAATCTGAACGAAGGCCTCAGAGATGAGTGGTTGTTGGCGAATCGTAGAGAAAGGAGCAAGATGAACAAGTGTCGTACCGTCGTGACCACGAGAAATACCTGTGAATTCTCCGTTCAATGTTCCGAATTGCTCGATATCCCGAACAGTTGACTTGCTGGAATCGATGGTGTCAATTCGAATCGCTTGGGTTTTCAAACCACTAGCAAAGCCAACGCATTCATTCAATGTAGGGTCTGCGCAGTCGACGCCAATCCAAGTGTGACCGCTTGTGCTTGAAAGAAACGTGACTTGATCGTTGGTAGAAATAACTGCCATACCATCATTGAGTGTGGTTACGACGCATACATTCTGGCTTCTATGACACGAAATATCACTAATTGGTGATGTTCTTGTTCCATCCAATGCTGTCATTCCTGAACCCTCTGAAAACTTCCAGATACTGCCATCTGAACCTCCAAAGTAAGCATAATCACCAGCTGGCCTCCACTCCACAGAAGTCATATCCACTCCAAGCAATGCACCTGAACCGTTCAGAGTTGAAATTGCGTGATTATCAGTGGTATATCGTAGAGCAACGCCCATATCACCGGTTATAAATGCAGTTTCACCTCGAGGATGCCACGAAACATCGTTGAGATTTGAGTTTCGATTCGTGCTTAGGGTGACGTCCATGCTGCGATCCTCTGGATGAATTGATGAAATTCTGTGTGCGTAACCACTTTCACCAACAAGCAAAACTGAGATCCCATCAGGAGATACTTTACCGGCTCGAATACCAATATCGTTGTCTTCTAATGTATCGACAAGGCTCAAACTCACCGCAGATTCAAGTTCTGCTGGTACCATCGGCAACAGAAGAACGAGGAGCATAAATCCCACAATGAGAGGTCGTCGCATGATTTGCCCAACAAGAACTATCAAAAAACCTCTCCTATCAACAACCGACCGTTCTCATACTCCTCAACGGTGAGCCTTATGTCAAAGAGGTTCTTGGGCGTCATATGGAGAGATTCGCAGTTCGACGCGGTTTGGAGAAAAAAATTGGAGGAAATGCTGGCCTTGCTCGCATTGCGACTGAATACTTTGACAACATTGAAGTGAATACTGAGGGTGTGTTCAAAGGCTCGTTCGCCATATTGACTGAAATCACCGGGCAATTCGGCGACGACGGTAAACTCGTTGTCGATGTAAAGCAGCTCAAAGGTGAAGAACTCAACAACTTTCTCTCTCAAGACGGAGGCCGTGAACAAGCGATGGAATCTCGCAAAAGATGGTCGTCTTTTCTTGATGAAGTGACCGGATACAGTCCGAAACAACGTGGGGACAAGGCAAAAGAAGACGCAAAGAAATTTTCAAAAGCCAAATCAGCCATTAAAATGGCAAGAAAGATGATGGAAATGAGTTCTTCAATCGACCAAGAGACAATCGATAAAGCAAACGAAATGATTGCTGATTTGCAAGAAATGATTGATTCGGGAAATCCCCCCTCAGAAGGTCGTGTCAAGAAACTTAACGATTTGATTTGATTTAGAGTGATATCATGGACGTTGATTCAGTTCTCGAACCGTTTCTCGAGAACCACCCTCAAATTCAGGATCTCGACAACAAGCAAAAACAACGCCTTGCACTCATGGTAGGCCATGTTGAAGAAACAGTCGGTATCGATCATTTGATTGATTGTTTGGCTGAGAATACCAG